>JAHRAH010000106.1 GCA_020027345.1 Gammaproteobacteria bacterium
TGGAGGACGCCCGTTAACTTCGGCGGCGACTGTTGTTTTGCGGGCGCTCTCCACCCCCCCGGAGAATTCCCCGCCGACTTCGTCGTCGGGGAATTCTCCGACCCCCCCCCGCAAGCGGCGGGGGGTATGGTTAATTCGGCGGCGGCGGTTTTATATCGCGTCATTGCGGAATTCTACCGCATTTTTTTGCGGGGGGTTGTTAATTCTTTTTCTTTTTTTTACGCGCCGCGGCCGCCGGCGGATTCGGGCGGGGAGGCGGCGGATTCCGGCGGGGCTTCTTCGCTCTTTTTCGGCGAGGGCGCGACCAGAAGCCCGAGTTCAAAAAGCAGCCAGCAGGGAATCGCCAAAAGCAATTGCGAAACGACATCGGGCGGCGTGAAGATGGCGGCGACGACGAAAGCGCCGACGATAACATACCGGCGCGCTTTTTTCAAATCCTCGGCGGAAACCGCGCCGCTGCGCACCAAAAGCCAAACCGCCACCGGCGTTTCAAAAGCGGCGCCGAAGGCGATGAATATCGTCACGGCAAAACTGAAAAACGCGCTGATGTCGGGCGTCCACAAAACCGCCTCCGGCGTCACCGCGGCGATAAAACCGAACACCACTTTAAAAACAAGAAAATAGGCGAAGGCCATTCCGATGTAAAACAAAAGCGTGCTGGAAACGACCAGCGGCAAAACCAGCCGCTGCTCGCCCGCGTACAAACCCGGCGCGACAAAACGCCAAACCTGAAAAAGAGTGTGCGGCAGAGTGAGCAAAAACGCGGCGAAAAAAGCCGTCGTCAACTGCACCATAAACGGCGACAACACGCCGATGGCGACGAGGTTGCCCTCGCGCGAAAGTTCCGCCAGAAGCGGCGCGGCAAGGCGCGAATACAAATCGCCAGCGAAGGGAAATATGCAAAAAAACGCCAAAAGCAAAACGCCGATAACGCGCAGCAGACGGTCGCGCAATTCCGTCAGATGCGCTATCAGCCCTTCTTTGACGCCATCTTTTTCCGGCATTGTTTTTTTGCCGGCGGTTACGGTTGTTTGTTGTTGCCGTCGCCGTTGTCGGAAACAGTTGCGGCGGATTGCGCGGCGTTGTTACCGTTATCGTCCCCGTCGTTTATTTTTTCTTCCGTCACGGCGACGGTTGCGGCGGCGACATTGTCCGCCGTTTGTTGCGCGCCGGAAACTGCGGAAGAAAAAGCGGCTTTGCCGTCGCGCGCCGCTTGTTGGAAGTCGTCGCGAATGCTGCGAATGTCTTTCAGTTCTTCCGCCTGCATTTCGCGGTTGATGTCGGCTTTGACGCTTTGGATCTGCCGCTGCAGCCGCCCGGCGAGATGCCCGGCAAAGCGCGCCGCCTGCGGCAAGCGTTTGGGGCCGATGACGACCAGCCCGACGGTGGCGATAAGCAGTATTTCGCCGAAGGAAATGCTGAACATCGCGCCGGCAACGCCGCCCGGCGGCTCAGCTCGCGCCTTTGTCGCCGCCGCTCTCGGCGGAGGATTCCGGGGGGGATTCCAAAGCCGCCGCGTCCTGTTTTTGCGCGCCGTCCTCGTTCATTCCTTTTTTGAAACCGCGCACCGCCGCGCCGAGGTCGCCGCCGAGGTTGCGCAGTTTTTTGCTGCCGAAAACCAGCACCACGACCAGCAAAACCACCAGCCAGTGCCAGATGCTGAATGTCCCCATCTGTTCGCGCCTCCGTTTTACGCTTGTTGCGCTTTTTGCGCGTTTTGCATTTTGCGCGCCTGTTTTTCCGCCAGCCCCGATTGCCCGCGCCGGCGCGCAAGGGCGCGGGAGAGGTCGTCCAGCGAAAGGTCGTGCCGCCGCATCAGCACGAGGCAGTGGTACCACAAATCCGCCAACTCCTCGGCGACGCGCTCGCGCTTTCCGGCGGCGGCGGCGAGCGAGACCTCGCCGGCTTCCTCAATGATTTTTTTCATCAGCCGCTCGCCGTCGCCGCCCAGCAACTGTGCCGTGTAGGATTCCGCCGCCGCGCCCGCCTCCGCCCGCGCGCGAATAGCCGCCGCAAGTTCGTCCAAAGTCGCCGCCAACGCAGTCATCGTCCCCGCATTCTACCACCGCCGCCCCCTCTAACCGTTATACCCCCCGCCGCGCAGCGGGGGGGGGGGTCGGAGCATTCCCCAACGACGACAGTCGGCTGGGAATGCTCCGGGGGGGTGGAATGCGCCCTTAGAAAAACGGTTGCCCTGACGGTAACGGACGCCCTCCACCCCCCCGGAGTTTGCCGCCCCCATCTGCCGATGGAGACGGCAAACTCCGACCCCCCCCCGCCGCGCAGCGGGGGGTAATTAATTAGTTTGACGGTAGAATCCCGGCGATGGACGACACACGGCTGCGGAAACTGCGCGCGCGCATTGACGAACTGGACGACGGCATCGCCGCCTTGCTCGCCCGCCGCGCCGAAGCCGCCGCCGCCATCGGCGAAATCAAAACAGCCGAAAACGCCGCCGCCTATTCCGCCCCGGCGCGCGAAGCGCAGATCCTCCGCCGCGTCGGCAAACTCGGCGGCAAACTCGGCAAAGACGCGATGGGCGCCATCTACCGCGAAGTCATCGCCGCCTGCCTCGCCTGCGAGCGACCGCAGACGGTCGCCTATCTCGGACCGCCCGGCACTTTCAGCCACGAAGCCGCGCGCCGCTTTTACGGCGTCCCCGCCGCGCTCTCGCCCTGCGCCAGCATCGCCGAAGCCGTGCGCGCCGCCGAAAAGGAAAACTGCGATTTCGCAATGGTGCCGCTGGAAAACTCCAACGGCGGAGTCATCGGCGAAACCGTCGACGAACTCCTGACGACGCCGCTTTCCGTTTGCGGCGAGTTTATGCTGCGCGTGCGCAACCACCTCCTCGGGCGCGGCAAAACAAAAAACATCCGCGAAATATACGGACACCCCCAGCCGCTGCAGCAATGCCGCCGATGGCTCGCCGCAAATTTTCCGAAAGCGCAAATCATCGCCGTCGCCAGCACCGCAGTCGCCGCGCAAAAAGCGGCGGAACAAAAAAACGCCGCCGCCGTCGGCTCCGCAATGGCCGCGGAAATATACAAACTGCAAACGCTCGCCGCCGACATTGAGGATTCCGCTTTTAACACCACCCGCTTTCTTTCGCTCGGCGCGCAAAAAGAGCTCCCGCAAACCGGCGAAGACAAAACCTCCCTTATTATGAGCATGCGCGAAGAAGCCGGAGCGATGTGCAGCGTGCTCACCCCGCTCGCCAAGCACGGCGTCAATATGAGCAAACTGGAATCGCGCCCGGCGCGCGGGCAAATATGGAAATATATTTTCTTCGCCGACCTGGACGGGCACGCAACGGACAAGCCCGTCGCCGCCGCCCTCGCCGAACTGCAAAAGCGCGCCGCTTTCGTAAAAATACTCGGCTCCTATCCCAAAGCCGCGCCGTAAAAAAACAAAAAGGAAAAAAAGAATAAAAATGCCGCTCGCAAAACGGGTGATACCGTGTCTGGACATTGACCGCGGGCGAATCGTAAAAGGCGTGCGCTTTAAGGATTTGCGCGACGCCGGCGACCCCGCGAAAATGGCGGAAAAATACGACCGCGACGGCGCCGACGAATTGGTTTTTTTGGACATCACCGCCACGCACGAACAGCGCGAAATACTTTTGGCGACCGTCGGAAAAGTCGCGCGCCGCCTGCGCATACCGCTCACAGTCGGCGGCGGAGTGCGGACTCTCGCGCATTTTGATTTGCTGCTGCGCTCCGGCGCGGACAAAGTGAGCATCAATTCCGCCGCAGTCGCCCGCCCGCAGTTGCTCGCCGAATGCGCCGCGCAATTCGGCGCGCAATGCGTCGTCCTCGCGATAGACGCAAAAAAACGCGCGCCCGGAAAATGGGAAACGGTAACGCACGGCGGCAGAACCCCCGCCGGTTTGGACGCCGTGGAATGGGCGAAAACCGCATGCGAAAAAGGCGCGGGGGAAATACTGCTGACGAGCATGGACGCCGACGGCACCCGCGACGGTTACGATTTGGAATTGACGCGCACGGTCGCGCGCGCCGTCGCCGTCCCCGTCATCGCCAGCGGCGGCGCCGGCAAACCCGAACACCTCGCGCAAGCGCTAAGCGAAGGCGAAGCCGACGCCGCCCTCGCCGCCGGCATTTTCCACGACGGCGTCCACACCGTCCGCGAAACCAAAAAACACCTCCAATCCCAAGGAATAGAAATCCGCCTGTAACCGTCATTCCTGCGAAAGCAGGAATCCATACGGTTTTTGCCTTTCCCGCAGTTTTCGCGCGGCGCGAAGTTTTTCTTTTTTCGCCGGCTCTGTATGGATTCCCGCTTTCGCGGGAATGACGGGTGGGGTTTTTTTTAGCGTTTTTGGGGGGGGAGGACTTGTAGGGGGTCGAAGGGTTTTCCGGCTTTTCGGATTTCGAAGTGGAGCATTGGGGAGGGGGCGCCGGTTTCGCCTATGGTGGAGATTTGGCCGCCGCGGTTTACTTTTTCGCCTTCGCGGACCAGGATTTTGTCGTTGTGGGCGTAGGCGGAGAGGTAGTCGTTGTCGTGTTTGATAATCACGAGTCGGCCGTAACTTTTTACGCCGGTGCCGACATAGACGACTTTTCCGTTTGCGCTCGCATACACTGGCTCGCCGAGTTTGCCGGCGATGTTAATTCCCTTGCTGCGTTCGGAGAATTTTTCGGTTACGCCGCCGGCGGCGGGCCAGGACCAGTCCACGCCAAACCTGCGCCGCTGCTGCAACAATGCCGCGGATTTTGCTTTTGCCGGGGTTGCGGGGGCGGTTATCGTCGGGGCGACTGCAATATTCTGCGCGGGTTTGGGCGCGGTTTTTTTGCGGGCTTTTTCTTTTTCCTGCCTTCGCAGTTTTGCGAGGGTTTCGCCGGAGTAAATGTATTTTGCGGCGACCGGCCCTTCTTTCACCGGCAGGTTTTCCAAACCGCGCGCCGCGTCTTTCGCCGACGGCGACGGCGTTTGCGGGGCGTCCGCGGCGACGGGCGCTTTTGTGACGGCGGGCGCTTTGCGCTTGGCGACTACGGCGACCGTGGGGGCGGAAGGCGGCGGTGAAAGTTGCAGGATTTCGCCTTCGTAAATTGTGTCGGGGTCGGCGATGCCGTTCCAGAGGGCGAGTTCGCTGTAATCCAGCCCGTAGTTTGTGGCGATTTCTATCAGCGTTTCGTTTGCGCGGATGCGGTGGGATTCCGGGCGCACGACTTTGGGCTCCGGCAGGTTTTGCGCGGCGGCGACATCCACGGTTTCCACCGGTGCGGGGACTGCGGCGGGGGAGCATGCGGACAAAAACAAAAGCGCCGCCGCCGGCAACAAACACAAAGCGCAAAGCGCGCGCAAAAAGCGAAAGTGGAAAAGGGCGTTCATATGATTATGCGGTTTCTTTCAGCAGCGGGACAAACTGCACGCGTTCGCGGCGGGCGACTATTTTTCCTTCGCGGTTGACGGCGACGAGTTGGATTCCGTCCCTGTCGGCGAGCGGCATTATCAGGCGCGCGTGCGGGGCGAGTTGCGCGGGGAGCGCGGGGGGGATGCAGTCGTTTTCGGCGCAAACGATGATGGCGTCGTAGGGCGCGCGCGGGGGATGGCCGCCGAAACCGTCGCCGTGTATGACTGTGACATTGCTTTCGCAACCGGCGGCGCGCAGGTTTTTGCGGGCGGCGGCGGCGAGCGGGCGCAGCCGTTCCATGCAGATTGCTTCTTTGCAAAGCGCGCCGAGGATGGCGCTTTGGTAGCCGCAGCCGGCGCCGATTTCCAGCGCTTTTTCGGGTTCGCCGCGGTTGCGCGCCATTTCCAGCATTCGCGCGATGACGAAGGGCTGCGATGTCGTTTGCAAAAAGCCGATGGGCAGTGCGCTGTTTTCCGCGGCGCGCCCGCAGAGGGAGGGGTCCAGGAATTTTGCGCGCGGTATTTTTTGCATCGCCGCCAAAACGGCGCGGTCGCGGATGAGCCCGCGGAACGATTCCGTGACGCGCGCGTTTTCGTTTTCGTTTGTGGGTTTAGTTTTCATCGCTCAGCCATTCGCGGATGTTTTTTGCGGCGCGGGCGTCGGTCGCGCCGACGAACAGGGGCGTTACCGAAACGAGTTTTCGGGCGACGGCGTAAAAATCGGTTCCCTCGCCGCCGTCTTCGGCTTCGCCGGCTGCGCCGACTTCAAAAAGCATATCGTTGTCGTTGCAGTCGTCGCCACCGTTGCCACTGTTGCCGTTTGCATGGCGCATCGGCGGATTGGGAAAGCCGCGCCGTCCGAGGCGGGTAACGCTGCTGCCGCGGATTTGTTGCGGCGGGAGGTCGGGGACATTGATATTAAGCGCGGTCGCCGCGCCGTTGACGAGATGTCCCTCGGCGGTTTGCAAAAGCGCGCGGACAAACTGCGCGGCGCTTGCAAAATGCGAAGGGTCCGACGCCGCCATGGAAACGGCAATCGCCGGAATATTATGCAAATGCGCGCAAACGGCCGCGGCGACTGTGCCGGAATAGACGGTGTCCTCGCCGAGATTGGGGCCGTCGTTCACTCCGGCGACGACTATGTCCGGGCGGGGGACGAAATCGCCGTGCATACTGAGGTGGACGCAGTCGGCGGGGGTGCCGTCCACGACGAATGCGCCTTTGCCGCGCGGGGTTACCGTTATCTTGCGGCGCAGGGAGAGCGCGGCGGAGACGCCGCTGCGGTTTTCCTTGGGGGCGACTACGGAGATTTCGCCGAGCCCGCGCAGGGCTTCGCAGAGCGCGGCGATGCCGGTGGCTGCGTAACCGTCGTCGTTGGTTATCAGTATTCGCATTGCGGTTTTACCGTCCCCGTTGTTCCCGTCGTTGGCAGTGTCATCGTCGTCATCGCCCGCTTGCGGTCGGGGCGAGAGGATTTGAACCTCCGACCCCCTGCACCCCATGCAGGTGCGCTGCCAAGCTGCGCCACGCCCCGAATATCACAGCAGTTTGATGATTTTTTCAATGTCGCGGCGGACGGATTGTATCGCCGCCGCGGTTTTGCCGTTTTGCTTTGCGCCCAGCCGGCGGCGGACTCCGGCGAGGTTGCAGGATTCCACGCGGACGAGCGTTTCTATGCGGCGCAACATTATAACCGCTTCGCGGCTGTAATAGCGCCTTCCGCCGCTGCGGGAGATTCCCCGGCGCAGCGCCGGGATTTTTTCTTCCCAGTAACGCAGGGTTTGCGGTTTTGCGCGCGCCAGCGCCGCCGCTTCGCCGATGGGAAAGCGTTCGCGCGCGGGCATCGGCGGGTAGTAGTCAGCCGTCATCGCCGCCGCGGACTTCTTCGCGCAGCGCGCCGCTTGCGGTAAAACTGACGACGCGCCGCGCCGAAACGGGCGCCGGTTCGCCGGTTTTGGGATTGCGCCCGGCGCGCGGTTTTTTGCTGAGGCAGCGAAAGACGCCAAAGCCGCGCAAGCGCACTTCGCCCTCCTTTGCGATTCGCCGCGAGAGTTCGTCAAAGAAATCGCCGACAAAGCGGTAGGCGTCGGCGTAGGAGCCGATTTCGCCCTGCAGCTCGCGCGCCAGCCCGCGCCGCGTGAGGTTGTTCCTCATTCGGCCTCCCGCAGTTTTGCCCCGCACTGCCGCAGGGCGGCGCATATTTTTTCCACCGCCGAGTTGATGTCCTTTTCCGTCAGGTTGGATTCCGCCCCTTGCAGCATAACGCGCAGGGCGACGCTTTTTTGCCCCTGCGGAATGTTACCACCGGCGTAGGAATCAAACAAGTCCACCGCCGCCGCCGGCGCCTTCGCCGCCGCCCGCGCGCGCGCGAGCAACTCGCCGGCGGCAAAATCGGCGGGGGCGAAAAGCGCCAAATCGCGCCAGACCAACGGAAAACGGGAGACGGGCGCGACGGTCTTCATCCCCGCCGTTTTTTGCAGCAAGTCAAAATCCAATTCAAAAAAAAGCGGCGGCGTGCGAAAGTCCCACTTGCCGGCAACCCGCGGATGACACTCGCCGAGCGCGCCCGCTTCTTTTCCGTTCAGCAAAATGCGCGCGACGCGGCGGGGGTGAAAAAACTTCGGCGACTCTTCGCCCTCCGGCAACGGCGCAAACTCCGCTTCCGCCCCGCGCAGGAAATCCTCCAACAGTCCGCGCAAATCAAAAAAGTCGCCGGGACGATTGCCCTGCCACTGCGTCGGCGCGGAATCCCCCCAGAGCAATCCCCCCAGCCGCAAAGATTGCGCCGGCAGTTTTTTTAAATGTCTTACCTTTGCGCCGTCGCTGAGATTATCGTTACGGTGGCCGTCGTTGCCGGGACTGTTGACACGGTGGTCGTCGTTACCGTTGTCGTTACCGTTGCCGTCACCGGCTTCGGCGGGGTAGTCGCCGTCTTCGGCGCGAAAGCATCTGCCGAGTTCAAAAAGCGCGGCGCGCTCCTGCCGCCTTCGCGCATTAAACCTCGCCGCCGCCATCAGTCCGGCGAACAACTGCGTGCGCATTACCGCCATATCCTCGCTTATCGGATTTTGCAATGCGACCGCATCCCCCGCGCCAAACTGCCGCTCCCATTCGCGGGGGACGAATGCGTAGGAGACAATCTCGCAAAACCCCCGCGCGGCAAAAAAACGGCGCGCGGCGGCGGCGCAAAACCTCGGCGGCGGCGGCGCAAAAACCGCGCGCGCAAGCGGGGCGCTCTCGCGCATTTTCCCGTAACCGTGGGCGCGCACGACTTCCTCCATAATGTCTTCGGGCAGTTCCAAATCAAACCGCCACGAAGGCGGGCGCGCGCGCAATTCGCCGCCGCTGTGCTCGCTTTGGATTCCCATCGCGTTCAGCATTTTCGCCGCGGCGGCGTCGGATATTTCGGGCATTCCCAAAACGCCGCGCATCGCGTCGCCGCCGACGGCGATAGTCCCCCGCGCCGGGGGGGGGGTCCCCGCGGAATGGACGGGCCCCGCTTTTCCGCCGCAGATTTCTTTTATCAGCCGCGCCGCTTCGGCGAGGGCGCGCGGCGGCAGGGCCGCATCCACGCCGCGCTCAAAGCGAAAAGCGGCTTCGGACGACAGTTGAAAGCGCCGCGTTTTTCCGCGCACCGTTTCGGGGGCGAAGGACGCCGCTTCCAGCAGAATGTTTTGCGTGCGCGCGCCGACTGCGCTCGCCGCCCCGCCCATCACGCCGCCTATCGCCACTCCGCCTTTGCCGTCCGCTATCAGCAAAACATCGGGCGAAAGCGCGGGGTTTGCGCCGTCCAGCAGCGGAAGTTTTTCGCCGTCCTTCGCAAAACGCACGCGAATTCCGCTATGCAGTTTGTCCAAGTCAAAGGCGTGCAGCGGCTGTCCCCAGGCGAGCGCGAGATAGTTGGTGACATCCACGACCGCGCCGACGGGTCGCATTCCGCAGCGTTCCAGCAGCGAGCGCAGCCACAGGGGGGACTGTTGCGCCGCATCGGCGACGCCGCGCAAAACGACGCAGCCGTAATACGGACAAGCGGCGGGGGCTTCTATTTCCACGGGAAAAGTTTCGTCAATGTCGGCGCGATGCTCCACTGCGGGCGGCTGCGGCGGCGAACCGAAATGCGCGCACACTTCGCGGGCGATTCCCAAATGGCTGAGGCAGTCGCCGCGGTTCGGGGTTACGGCTATATCCAAAATGTCGTCGTTGAGCGCGAGGGACTCTTCGGCGGATTCGCCGACTGTGACTGCGCCGGCGCCGTCACAGTCGTCCAGCGAGAGTATGCCCGCGGCGTCTTCGCCGACACCCAATTCTTTTTCGGAACATATCATCCCTTCGGATTCTTCGCCGCGAATGGCGCGCTTGCTTATTTTTGTTTTCCCCAAACGCGCGCCCGGCGGGGCGAGGGCGACGGTCATTCCGGCGCGCACATTGTCCGCGCCGCAAACGATTTTTCGCGCAGTGCCGTCGCCAACATCCACTTCGCAGAGATGCAGTTTGTCGGCGTTCGGATGCGGCGCGACCGTCCGCACTTTGGCGAAAACGATTCCGGATGCGGTTGCGACGGGCGCGCACGATTCCACTTCCAGCCCGCGCCCGGTAAGGATTTCGGCGAGTTCGGCGGCGGACGGTGTCTGCGTTTGCAGTATGAACCGCGCGAGCCGGCGGCGGGAGATTTTCATCGTTACTCGCCGGAGAACTGCCGCAAAAAGCGGAGGTCGTTTTCAAAAAAAAGGCGAATGTCGCCCACTCCCCAGCGCAGCATCGCCAGCCGTTCCACTCCCATCCCGAAGGCGAATCCGCGAAAGGCGCGGGCGTCCACTCCCCCGGCGGCAAGCACCCGCGGATGCACCATCCCGCAGCCGGCGACTTCCAGCCACTCGCCTTTGCCGCGGCGAATGTCGCATTCCGCCGAGGGTTCGGTGAAGGGAAAATACGAGGGGCGAAAGCGCGTCCGGATTTTGTCGTCCTCAAAGAACGCGCGGAAAAACTGCGCCAGCGCGCCTTTGAGGTCGGTGAAGGCGACGGTCTCGTCCACCCAGAGTCCCTCTATTTGATGAAACATCGGCGAATGCGTCGCGTCGTGGTCGCGCCGGTAAACCCTCCCCGGCGCGATAACGCGCAGCGGCGGACGGTGCGCGAGCATATAGCGAATCTGCACGGGCGAAGTGTGCGTGCGCAAAAGATGCTCGCCGTCGCCGGTGTAAAAGGTGTCGTGCATGGAACGCGCCGGATGGTCGGGGGGATGATTGAGCGCGGTGAAGTTGAAGAAATCGCTTTCTATTTCGGGCCCGTCGGCGACGGCAAAGCCCGCTCCGGCGAAAATCCCCGCCGCCCGTTCAGCGGCGAGCGTCAACGGATGCAAAGCGCCCGCGCCGCTTGTCCGTCCCGGCAGGGTGATGTCGGGGACTTCTTCCTGCAGGCGCCGCTGCACGGTCTCGCCGCGCAGTTCTTCGCGGCGGCGGGCGAACATTTGTTCAAATTCCTCGCGCAGGAAGTTCAGGCGGACGCCGGCGGCGGGGCGTTCCTGCTTCGGCAATGCGCCGATGGCTTTGAGTTGTTTTTGGATTTCGCCCTCGCGCCCGAGAAAGGCGGCTTTGGCGGCGAGGAGCGCGGATTCGGTTTTTGCTTCGGCAAGCCGCGCGCGCGCGCGCTGCAGCAATTCGTCGGTTGCGGCGGAGTGTTCTGAGCCGCCTTCGCCCTCAGGCATGGCGGCGGGCGAGAGCCGCAAGTTCGGCGAAAGCGGCCGAGTTTTCCGCAGCCGTCTGCGCCAGCATTTTGCGGTTCAGGCAAACGCCGGCGCGCCGGAGTCCGTTCATAAACGCGCCGTATGTCATCCCGCGGGCGCGGGCGGCGGCGTTGATGCGGATGATCCAAAGCCGCCGGAAGTCGCGCTTTTTGCGGCGGCGGTCGCGGTAGGCATACTGCCCGGCGCGCATCACCGCCTGCTTGGCGGCGCGCACGGTGTTCTTGCGCCGCCCGCGAAATCCGGCGGCGCGCGCCAAAACGCGCTTGCGGCGGCTGTGGGCGGTTACGCCCCTTTTAACGCGCGGCATTTTTAACCTGCCGCGTTTTTTGCGCCCGCGGCATTTTTTTCATCTGCATTTTCTTTCTCCCCCGGAGGAATCGCAAAGTCAAAGATAGGGCGCAAGGCGCGCGATGCGCTGGGCGTCGGCGCCGGTAACATGCTTGGAATCGCGGCGCAGGCGGCGTTTCTGGTCGGGCGTCTTTTGCGAGAGGCAGTGGCGGCAGTAGGCGCGCGCGCGCTTAATCTTCCCGCTTCCGGTGCGCCCGAACCGCTTGGCGACGCTTTTGTTGGTTTTCATTTTCGGCATTGTTTTGCTCCGCTGCTCCCGCCGCTGCCGCGAGGGGGGGACATTATACCCGCGCCCGACCCCGCGGTTGCGTTTTGCCGGGTTTTAATTCTTCGGGCGGTTTTTCTTTCCCGCCCTTTTCGGGCTTTTCCGGCGGTTTGGCTTTCGCCTGCTTGCGCGGGGCGAGCAGCATATGCAGGCGGCGCCCCTCCATCAGCGGCGGCTTTTCCACCTCGGCGATTTCTTCCAGTTCCTGCGAAAGGCGCAACAGGCGGGCGTGCCCGATTTCGCGCTTGATGATTTCGCGCCCGCGAAACCATATCGCCGCCTTGACGCGGTTGCCCTCGCCGAGAAAGCGGACGGCGTTGCGCAGTTTGACTTCGTAATCGGCGCGGCTGATGGAAAGGCGGAATTTGATTTCCTTGACTTCCGTCTGCTTCTGCCGCGCGCGCGCTTCGTGGCGCTTTTTGTTTTCGCGGTATTTGTGCTTGCCGTAATCCAGCAATTTGCAAACCGGCGGCTTGGCTTCGGGGGATATCTCCACCAAATCCAGCCCCTCCTGCTCGGCGCGCTCCATCGCGGCCGCGAGGGCGATGACGCCGATTTGCTTGCCGTCGGCGTCTATCAGGCGCACTTCGGCGGCGGCTATCTCGCCGTTTATTCGCAAAACCGTTCCTTGCTCAGCAGCATATCTCCTTTTGCCCGGCGCGCAAGCGAAAACGCCCGCGCGCGCCCGGCTGCCTGCATTATACGCGCGCCGCCCCCTTTGCGCGCGCAAGCCGCCGCCGGCGGTGGACAAAAAAACAACAACGGCGGCGGATACAATTGCGCCCGATGACCCCCGCGCCGGCAAAAACCCCCTCGCGCCGCAACGCCGAATTCGCCCTGCTGCTGGCGACGGTCTTCTGGGGGTGGACCTTTCCCGTCATCAAGGAAACCGTCGCGCAAATGCCCGTCTTCGCCTTTCTCGCCGCGCGCTTCGGGCTGGCGACGCTTTGCATGCTGCCCTTTTCGGGGCTGCCGCCGCGGCGCGAACTGCGCACCGGTTGCTTTCTCGGCGTTTTGCTTTTTGCCGTTTTTGCTTTGCAAACCGGCGGTCTGGTTTTTACTTCGTCGGCGAATTCGGCTTTTATCACGGGGATGTATCTGGTGTGGGTGATGCTCGCCGCCGGGCGCGGGCGGCGCGCGGTTTTTGCCGTCGCCCTCGCCCTCGCCGGGCTTTGGCTGCTGGCGGCGCCGGACGAAAGCGGAATGAACGCCGGGGATTTGCTCACGCTCGCGTGCTCGGTTTTTATCGCGTGGCATTTGCTCGCAATCGCAAAACTGCCGGAGAACGCGAACAGCGCGCAGTTGGCGGCGGTGCAATTCGCCGTAGTCGCCGCGCTTTCGTTTTTTGCGTCTTTGTTTTTTGAAGAAGGCGGCGGCTGGAAATGGAACGGCGATTTGCTTTTTGCGGTATTGCTCACTTCGCTGGGGGCGACCGTGTTTTCCTTCTGGGCGCAAACGCATTTTCAACGCCGCACCAGCGCCGTGCGCGCGGGTTTGATATTTGTTATGGAATCGTTTTTTGCATTGCTTTTTTCCGCCGCATTTTACGGCGAAGCGCTCACCCCGCGCGCGCTCGCCGGCGGCGCGCTAATGTTCGCCGCAATGACCGCAACCATCCTCGCCCCGCGCAAAAGCGAAAACAAAGTTTCGCCGCATTCGCGGTAATGTTTCGCGCCGCAGAGAAAAAATGTTTTTAAATGTTTTGACGCTCGGGAGAGTGTTGTCGGAAGCGCGCTTTTGTCACCGTCGTTTTTCGTCAATCTAAAATCGGCGCCAAACGGTTTATAAATCTTTCCGAGAATTGCGGTTTATAAATTCTTCCGGGAATTTTGGGGTTTTTGTTAAAGCCCCGCAGGGGCGGCCGGATGTAACACAGGGCAACGCCCTGTGAAAGCGGCGATAAAACTGTCAAGCCCTGTAAGGGCGGCCGAAAAATAACGGCGGCGCGGGTTTCCGCCGTTTTCCGTTCGGACGCCCTTACAGGGCTTTATTTTTAATATCCGCGCACACTCGGTGCTGAGCGGCGGCGGCAATGCCGCGCACGGCTTTGCGGCTTTGGCGGAGTTTGACGGCAACGGGGACGGGGTTGTGGATAGCCGGTATGCCGGGCGGGACACGAACGGCGACGGGGTTGTTGACGGCAAGGACAAGAATTGGGGAACCCTGCGCGTGATGCGCTGGACGGATTCCAACAATAACGGCGTCAGGGACAGCGGGGAGGAATCTTTGGTTTCTTTGGCGTTTCTGACTTTTATGGACAGAATTCGCGGGGGAAAATTTAAATGCAGAAAAGGGTTGACATTCCCCGTTTTTGTGCTATCCTCGTCCCCGTTATGAGGGATTGCGCGGAAAGTAAACGGTTCAAAATCGGTGCCGACATTGTGCGGAAAGGAACGGCGATGTTGGCCGTCAACGAGTCGCAAAATGCGTCCTGCAAGGACGATTTGCGCTCGTTGGGGCGGAAATTTGGCAGCTTGGTCTTCCGCAAACCGGAATTGGTGATGGTTGCGTCGCTGATTTTTTTTGTGTTTTTTATGGTGCGGGACGCGTACCTGATAGACAAATTTGCCGATACGGGCATTATTGCATTGTCCGGATCGCCGGAGGCGTTGTCCGCGCTTGGTGCCGTCCTCAGCCAAATTTTGATTTTTTATTATCCGAATTTGGCGGATTTTTACGGATTGCCACTACGGCCGGAAGAAGCCGCAAATATTGGCGTTTTGGCGACAGCGGGAGTGTCGGCGGCGTTGTTAATTTCAGGGTTTTGCATTAAGCGACACAATAACGCGCCTATCCGGATTGTTCGTTTTGTTTGCTGTTTGATTGCCCCTGGCTGTGTTTTGCAGACGGCAATTATTGTTGGTTATTGGGGATGGGAATGGGAGGTTTTTCTTTATGTCGTTTTTGGCACTGTAATTTGGGGTAATTATTTTCTCGGAAAGGAGAGTGTAAATGCCGAACATTAATCCCGGTGAAATGGAGCGGGAGCGACGCTGCAACTACATTAGGGCTACGCATGCCCTAATAGAACGCGCGGTGAGTGGTGTTGCGGGAAGTGCCGCCTTGGTAACAATTCTTCCAGATATTCCTCTTTTGTGGAGGATTGCGTCTGCCGGCGTTGCCCTTACTGCTGCCTACTACAGATTCGTGGAGCTGCCTAGGTTGCTTGCGGAAAAGTTGCGGTTGCATAAATGCGATCCTGCATCTCCGCTCGTCTTGGATTTGGACGGGGATGGGGTGGAAGCCGGCGGGGTTGCTTTCTTTGACCATGGGGGGGACGGCTTTGCGGAGTTGACCCGCTGGGCGGGGGCGGACGACGGGATGCTGGTTTGGGACCGCAACGGCGACGGCGTCATCAACGACGGTTCGGAGTTGTTTGGCAACAACACGGCGCTTGCCAACGGCAAGAAAGCGGCGCACGGTTTTGCCGCGCTCGCGCAGTTGGACGGCAACGGCGACGGTTTGGTGGACAGCCGCGATAGCGGCTGGTCGGATTTGCGCGTGATGCGCTGGACGGACGCGAACAACAACGGCGTTAAGGACAGCGGCGAGGAATCGCTCGTTTCTTTGGCTTTTTTGTCCCTTGTGGACAGAATTCGCAGGGGACAATTTAAATGCAGAAAAGGGTTGACATTTCCCGTTTTTGTGCTATTCTCGCGCTCGTTATGGGGGATTGCGCGGAGGATTTGCGGGATACGGCCGGTCCCGATGGCGGGAGCGGGCGGTTTGGCGCGGCTTTTGCCGGGGGGCGGAAATTTCGGGTTTACAAGCATCCGCTGCTGGGGATGGAGGCCGTGAAAATCGGGTTTTGCTGGCCCGCTTTCTTTTGGTATTTGCCGATGGT
>JAHRAH010000039.1 GCA_020027345.1 Gammaproteobacteria bacterium
GGACTGGGGGGTTTATGGGGTGCCGGAAACTTTTGTTGTTGACGGGGAGGGGATTGTTCGTTATAAACATATTGGTCCTTTGGACGAGAGGACGGTTACGGAGGTTATTGTGCCGCTTTTGCGGGGGCTTTGATTTGAGGGGGGGGACTCTTAAGTTTTGCCGGGTTTCCCCCCCCACCCCCCCCCATCGGAGCTGGAGGGGGGGACTCTTAAATTTTCTGGATTCCCGCTTTTTAATAGGAGTGCGGGAATGACGCGGGCCTTGGGGGGACTCTTGTCCGAGGCGGCGAAAGGTGCTACAATCCCCCCGATGCGTAATAAGCAAAAAACCGTTGCGCTGACAATCCCCGCCGCCCCGCTTTCGCCAACGGTTACCCCCCTCGCGGACGGCAAAAAAACGACGCCCGTCGCGCGCGGCCCCGCGCTTTTCCGCGCTGGCTATTGGAGCAGCGAACAATGAAACAGAAAATCCCGCCCTTTGAGGTCGGCGAAGACGACCCTTTTGAGAACGACCGCCTCGGACGCAAAGAGGAGATTCTGACCCTGACGCCGATGATAAAAAACATCACTTCCCCGGTGGTGATGGCGGTGAATTCCCCCTGGGGAATGGGCAAAACCGCGTTCATCAAAATGTGGAACGCTTATCTTCAAAAGGAAGGCGTCCCCTCGCTGTGCTTCAACGCATGGGAAACCGACTTCGCGTCCGACCCGTTTGTTCCGTTCATGGGGGAAATGGAAAAGCAAATGTCCGGGTTCAGGGGCAAATCCAAACAATTCCAAACCGCCGCGTGGACTGCTGTCAAGAGGGCGGCGGAATCAATTGTCCCCGTGTTTGCCGACATCGGCGTTGCCGGAATTGCGGGCGCAAAAGCCGGTGAAGTGGCGGGAAAATTGGCAAGCAAAACGCTGGAAACTTATCAAACCGACACGGCGAAAATTGCAAAATTTAAAGGTGCGCTTGAGAAATTTACTGATTCCGGCCAATCACGCGTTGTCGTTTTCGTGGACGAACTGGACCGTTGCCGCCCTGATTATGCCGTGAAAACTTTGGAGCGCATTAAGCACTTGTTTGATGTCCCCGGGCTGGCTTTTGTCCTCGCCATTGACCGCGAACAACTCTGTCATTCCATCAACGGCCTTTACGGCGCGAATTTGGACTCTCAAACTTACCTGCGCAGGTTTGTTGATTTTGACTACGCGCTGAAAAAGCCGGACATGGGCGTTTTTCTGGAGTTTTTGCTTTCCTCTTTGCAAATGGGCCAATTCTTCAAAGAGAGATATTCCTACGATTATGGGAGATTTCGCCACGACAAAGAATGGTTACTTGAAACCTCTAAATTGCTGATGCAATTGTATGACTATTCTCTGCGCGACGCGGAGCAGTTTTTGTTGCGTATTAGTTTGGTGCTTTGCGCGTTGGGAGATACGGTGCAATCTAAGTATTTCTTCCATCCCGCATTGCTTCCCTTTCTTATTCTGGCCAGGAGAGAGTGCCGGGGTTTGTACGACAATTATATTCAGCCCGACAACAGTGCGGAAGAAATAATTGCTTATTGGGAGGATAAATTGAAGTTCGCAAATATTCTTCAGGATAAAAAATCAAATCACGCCCGTGTTGCGGCCAATATAACCGCGGAATTGCTGGTGACAAAGAAAATGTCTGATGACGAGCAAAAACTGGGCCCGTATTCGTTTGATGCGGACGAAAGCATGGTTGATTATAAAAAGATTGTGCGGGAGCGGATTAATCGTATCCACGATTCATCGGAATTTCCTCGGGATCGCTGGCTGACAGGAATCGTCAAAAAAATTGAAATGCTGGATCAGTTCCACCTTTAAAAGCAGAATAAATGACACGCAATACCATAATAGCAATGAAGGCGGAGAAGGCAACAGCACAAAAAGCCGTTGCTATTTCAATGAACCCCGCCTTTCCTGCTTCCGCAGGAATGTCGTCACCTCGGCGTCCTCGCCGTGCCCCTGTTCGGCGATATCCGCCGCCGTTTTTCCATCTTCATTTTTCAAATGAACATCGGCTCCGGCTTCAACAAGCGCGGTTATCGTGGGCGAGTGCCCTTTCTGTGCAGCTAAATGTAATGAAGTCCAGCAGTCATCTTCGTCTGCCGGATTGACAGCTGCCCCGGCTTTGGTAAGAGCAATGACTGCGTCAGCGTTTCCTTCCGATGCCGCCCAATCCAACGGGGTCCAACCATCTTTGTCTATTCGATTGATATTAGCCCCGGCAGCAACAAGCGGAAAAATCGCATTTGTGTTTCCATGTTGTACTGCCACATGTAGCGAAGTGCAGCCATCCTCGTCCGCACGGTTGACATCAGCTCCGGCCTCGGCAAGATCGATTATTACAGCCACATGCCCTTTCTCTGCAGCCAAATCCAACGGAGTCCAGCTATACTCGTCCGCATGGTTGACATCGGTTCCGGCCTCGGCAAGGGCGGTTATCACAGTCGCATGCCCTTCCTTGGCCGCCAAACTCAATGGAGTCCGGCCATCTTCGTCCGCACAGTTGACATCGGCTCCGGCCTCGGCAAGAACGGCTATCGCGTCCGCGTGTCCATGCTTTGCCGCATTATGCAATGGAATCCATCCATTTTTGTTTGCGTGATTAATATCCGCGCCGGTTTTGATAAGATATCTTATTGCAGCCGTATGTCCATATCCTGCCGCCAAATGCAGCGGAGCCCAGCCGTTTATGTTTGCCAGATTGACATCCGCGCCAGCTTTGACAAGGGCGGCTACAACGCTTGAGTGTCCTCCTTGTACAGCTAAATGCAACGGGCTATCACCACTTTTAGCTGCCAAATTGACATCTGCGCCCGCGGCGGCAAGCGCGGTTATTGCGCTTGCGCTTCCATTCCATGCCACCACATGCAACGGAGCCCAGCCGTCATTGTCTTCCAGATTTATATCCGAATTGGAATCGGCGACAATGGGGAGGTTGGCATCCGCTTTGGCTTTTACCATCGCTTCAATTACTTTGGGGTTTTTGCTGTATTTCCTCGCCATTTGGAGGGCGGTCGTGCCGTCTTCCGCCGTTTCTGTGGCGACTATTGCCGCAAGTTCGGGCGGGACGGTTTCCCAATTTACGCCAAAGCGCACGGCCGGATTGTCGCCCTCTTTCGTTACAGGGATTTTCTTTCGCTCTTTGAAATTGGCGATGCGCCTTGCGCTCACTTCGGCGAGGACGGAGGCGATTGCTTTTTTGGGCGGGATTTTAAACCATTCCCCGGCGGTTTTGTTTTCGGCAAACACTATGTGGAGCCCTTGCTCCACGGCGTATTTGCCTTCGTCCAAAGGAACGAGGATTTCGGGCACAACTTTGGCGATGCCGGCGGTTTTGCAGGCGCTTTGGATTTCCTTAAAGCGCCGCGCGAAATCGTCGGTCATGCCGATTTTGACTTTGCCGTCGGCGGGGTTGCTCACCACATATATGCCGCCGCATTTGCGCGGGACGATTTTGCCAAGCCCGGCCCCGGACCTGGACTCGGAATCATCTTCATCATAATCCTCGTTGTTTTCGCCGAAGTTAAACCCCGAGTCATCCTCTTCGGCATAAACGCCGTATTCATGCAAGGCGGCTTCGCCTACATAAGCGTCCAGCCACTCGTATTTGGAATAATAATCCAGTGTTTTCCGAGCGTCGCTTAATTCCGAGCCGAGTTCTTGCGTCTCTGTTTTTTCTTTTCTCAAATTCCTTGCTAACGCTTCCGCTTCGCGTTGGTAACGCTGAATTTCCGCCAGCATTCCGCCGCGCAATTCCGCGGTTTCTTTTTCGTTTTGTTGGCGGAGGGATTTCAACTCTTCCTCGTGCTGCCGCCGTGCAGATTCCAGAGATTTTTCGTGATTCCGCTGCTCCTCGGACAAGTTCTTTTTCGTTTGCGCGAGCGCGTTTTCCGCCATGCGGCTGAATTCATCCGCCCCGCGGATGCAAAAAAAGAGCAGCGCGCCGAAAACAATCAGCAGGGCGGGAATGAAAAGCGCGTATCGCGCGATGTCCGCCCAGAGGACGACAGGCACGATGACGACTCCGACTACGACCGACCATGCGGCGAATTGCTTGAGGGTGAACCCTTCCTCCGGAGGCGCGTTTTTTGTGTCTTCCGGCTTTTCCGCTTCTTGCGGTTGTTTGCTAAAACCAAAACCTATCGGCTCGGGCATCCGGGGGCTTTCCCTTTTTGCAGCATCCTTGCTGGCCTGCGCAAGCATCTCGGAGAACGGTTGGGTGCTCCCGGATTTTTGCCGATTCTCATCGTTTTTGGTCATGATTCTGCATTGTACACATTTTTTCTTTTTTCGGCCGCCCCTTTGGGGCTTGGTTCTGGGGTGCGGCGATTCACAGGGCGTTGCCGCTGTGCTATGTTGCGCCGCCCCTTTGGGGCTTTTTTTTGAGTCCCGCGCCGTTGCCGTCCGCAATGTTGCGGACGATAACGATGCCGTCAACAATGCGGCGATTTTAGATGAGCACTATCGTGGGAGCGCGGGGATGATGCGGGGGGGATGAGAGGACGATTACGGAGGTTATCGCGCCGCTTTTGCGGGGATGACGCAGAGTCGGCGTGGACGCCGGGGGGTATGCGTTCCCACGCTGGAGCGTGGGAACGAGGGGGGGGCATAGGGCGGGGGGACTCTTGGGGTTTGTTGGGTTTTTCCCCCCCCCAGCCCCCCCCATCGGAGATGGAGGGGGGGTTGAAGGGGGGACTCTTAAATTTGCTGGATTCCCGCCTTTTAATTGGAGTGCGGGAATGACGCGGGTGGGGGAGTGCGGGAATGACGCGTGGTTTGCTGGATTCCCGCTTTTTAGTAGGAGTGCGGGAATGACAGTGGGGGGTGGTGCCGCCAGAGAGAATCGAACTCCCGACTTGCTGATTACAAATCAGCCGCTCTGCCAAACTGAGCTATGGCGGCGCGCAAAAAATAATTGTAACCGACAAAAATTAATTGTAACTGACAGGGGGGCGCGGCGGGGGTTTGTGTTAGAATGGGGGGATGCTTGTGATTCGTTTTGCGCGCGGGGGGGCGAAGAAGCGCCCGCACTACAACATCGTCGTCGCCGACAGCCGGCTGCCGCGGGACGGGCGTTTTATAGAGCGCCTCGGTTTTTGCAATCCGGTCGCCGCCGGGGGCGCGGAGGGTTTCCGGCTGGACTTGCGGCGGCTGGAACACTGGGTTTCGCACGGGGCGCAACCTTCGGCGGCGGTCAAGCGCGTCGCGCGCAATGTCCGCCGCATCGCCGCGGCGCGGGCGTAGTTCCGCCGTTGCCGCCGCCGGCACGGACGACGGTTCCGAAGAAGGCGGCGGGCGCAAAATTGTAATGGCGCGGCTGGGCGCGCCGCACGGCGTCCGCGGCTGGCTGCGTTTTCGCCCTTATGCAAACGATCCTTCCTCCCTCGCCGGGCGCGGGGGTTGTTGGGCGGCAAAGCCGGGCGGGGAATGGCAAACGGCGGAGGTGGAGACCGTGACGCAACACGGCAACGGCTGGCTGATGAAACTGCGCGGCGCGGACGACCGCGACGCGGCGGGCGAATGGCGCGGGGGACAGATTGCGGTTTTGCGTTCGTCGCTGCCGCAGTTGCCGGAGGGCGCTTTTTACTGGTGCGACTTGCTCGGCTTGCGCGCGCTCGCGCCGGACGGGGGCGCACTCGGGGAGATTTCGGATGTGATGGAAGCGGGCGGGGGCGTTGTTTTGGTCGTGCGCAAGAGCGGGGGCGGGGAATTGCTGGCGCCGTTTAATGACGAATATGTGCCGCGGGTGGACATCGCCGGCGGCGCGGTAACGGTGGACATTCCCGGCGATGCGCTTTGACATTATCACGCTTTTTCCGGAGTTGTTTTTGCCGTTCTTTCGCTGCGGGGTTGTCGGGCGGGCATTTTCGGGGGGACTGGCGCGGGCGGAAACGGCGCAGTTGCGCGACTATTGCGAGGGCGCGCACGGCGCGGACGACCGTCCCTTCGGCGGGGGCAGCGGGATGGTTTTGGCGGCGGCGCCGGTTTTGGCGGCTGTGCGCGATATGCGAAAGCGCAATGCGGGACCGGTGATATATCCGACTCCGCGCGGGGAGGTTTTTTCCGATGCTGTGGCGCGGGATTTGGCGAAACTGCCGGGGTGCATTATTCTTTGCGGGCGGTATCGCGGGGTGGACGAGCGCGCTTTGGAAGCGGAAGCGGACCGGGAAATATCGCTGGGCGATTATGTTTTGTCGGGCGGGGAGACGGCGGCGATGGCGGTGATGGACGCTGTGCTGCGTTATGTTCCCGGCGTTTTGGGGAATCCGCTTTCGGCGGAGGAGGACTCTTTCGGCGGGGGGCTTTTGGACGCGCCTTGTTATACGCGTCCGGAAGTTGTTGAAGGTCGGGCGGCGCCGGCGGTTTTGCTTTCGGGCGACCACGCCGCCATCCGCGAATGGCGGCAAGCGCGCGCGCGGGAGATGACGGCAGAGCGGCGTCCGGATTTGCTTTCCCCCCCCCAGCCCCCCCCATCAAAGATGGAGGGGGGGTAATTCGGATTTGTTTTTCCCCCCCCATCCCCCCCCATCAAAGATGGAGGGGGGGTAATTCGGATTTGTTTTTCCCCCCCCATCCCCCCCCATCAAAGATGGAGGGGGGTGGAAAGGGGGGGGCGACACTGTTATACCCCCCGCCGCTTGCGGGGGGGGGTCGGAGAATTCCCCGACGACGAAGTCGGCGGGGAATTCTCCGGGGGGGTGGAAGGCGTCCGCAAAACGACGGTCGCCGCCGGCGCAACGGTCATCCCCGACGGTGACGGACGCCCTCCACCACCCCGGAGTTTGCCGTCCCCAACTGCCGATGGGGACGGCAAACTCCGACCCCCCCCCGCAAGCGGCGGGGGGTATAGGCAGGCGCGGTATAATTCGGGGCGATGGCGGAAGAGAAAGCGGTGCGGTTTCGCCGCCGCAAGGCGAAGACAAAACCGAAAGGGATGGTCGCGGAGCCGCGCGCGCGCGAGGAAGTTTTGCGCGCGTTGAACGGGGCGCCGCTCGCGCGGGAGGAACTGATTGAGAATATGCATATTCTGCAGGACGGCTTCGGCTGTTTGCGCGCCGCGCATCTCGCCGCGCTTGCGGAAGTTATGAAACTGCCGATGGCGGCGGTGTATGAGACGGCGACTTTCTACCATCATTTTGATGTCGTCGGCGAAGGGGCAACTCCGCCGCCGGCCGTGACCGTTCGCGTTTGCGAATCGCTTTCGTGCGAGATGGCGGGGGCGAAAAACCTTTTGCGCGAATTGCAAAAGCATTGCGGCGAAAATGTTCGCGTTGTTCCCGCGCCGTGCGTCGGCAGATGCGCATGCGCGCCCGTCGCAGTCGTCGGACAAAACGCAATGGAAAACGCGGACGCAAAAACCGTCGCGGCGGCGGCGAATGCGGGGAAGACAAAAGCGGAAACACCGGCGGCGGAAACTTTTGCGGAATATTTGCAAAAGGACGGTTACGCTATATTCCGCAAAATCGCGGAAGGAAAAACAAAAGCGGAATCCGTCGTCGCCGAGATGGAAGCGTCGGGCTTGCGCGGGCTGGGCGGCGCGGGTTTTCCGGTCGGGCGCAAATGGAAGATAGTGCGCGCGGAAAAAGGCGAAAAAGCGCTCGCGGTAAACATTGACGAGGGCGAGCCGGGGACTTTTAAGGACCGGCATTTTCTGGAACGGCGCCCGCATTGTTTTTTGGAGGGCGCGCTGATTGCGGCGCATATTGTCGGCGCGGCGGACATTTACATTTATTTGCGCGACGAATATCACGGCTGCCGCCCGATGCTCGCGCGCGAAATGGAATCGCTGCGCGCGGGCGCGGATTTTCCCCTGCCGCGGATGCGTTTGCATCGCGGCGCCGGCGCGTATATTTGCGGCGAGGAATCGGCGATGATTGAATCCATAGAAGGCAAGCGCGGCGAGCCGCGTTTGCGCCCGCCGTATGTCGCGCAGGTCGGCGTTTTCGGGCGCCCGACTTTGGAGCATAATATGGAAACGCTGCATTGGATTCCGGAAATACTTCGCCGCGGCGGGGAATGGTTTGCAAAACAAGGGCGGCGCGGGCGCAAAGGTTTGCGTTCTTTTTCCGTCTCCGGTCGCGTGAAAAACCCCGGAGTGCATATCGCCCCGGCGGGAATTACCGCGCGCGAATTGATTGACGAGTTTTGCGGCGGAATGGCGGATGGCGAAACTTTTTACGCCTACCTTCCCGGCGGCGCTTCCGGCGGGATACTCCCGGCGGCGAAGGGCGACATCCCGCTGGATTTTGACACCGTGCAGGAAGGCGACGACAATTGCTTTATCGGTTCGGCGGCGGTTGTCGTTCTTTCGGAAAAAGACCGCGCGCGCGACGCCGCTTTGAATGTGATGCGCTTTTTTGAAGACGAATCCTGCGGGCAATGCACGCCCTGCCGCGTCGGCACCGCAAAAGCCGCGCGATTAATGCGCGCGAAAAAATGGGACGCCGCGCTTTTGGAAGAACTCTCGCAAGCGATGGCGGACGCATCCATCTGCGGGCTCGGCCAAGCCGCGCCCAACGCCGTGCGCTGCGTTATCCGCCACTTCCCCGGCGAAATCTGACCGTCATTCCGGCGAAAGCCGGAATCCATACAATCTTTGCTTTTTCGCGGAATGGTATGGATTCCGGCTTTCGCCGGAATGACAGTGCTTTTCTCGTTACACCTCTCCAGAGGTGTAACGCAGCCAAAAATAGCGGGCGTCCCCGCCCCTCAAATTAATTAGGAGCGGCGTGGACGCCGCTCATGTCAGCCCCGTTACACCTCTGGAGAGGTGTAACGAGAATTGACTGTTGCGCGGGAGGAACGGTTGGCTATGTATACGCCGGTTAATGCGACGGAGGCGCAAATCAAAAAGCGCAAAGAAAGTTCTTCGGAAAAAATGACAACGCCGCCGGCGACGCCGAATATCGGCGTGAGAACATAATACGGCATCACCGCCGAAACCGGATACAAACGCAGCAACGCGAACATTCCGGTGTGCCCGATTAAAGTAACGGCGAATGCGGAATACAAAACCGCGGCGGCGGCGGGGGTTGTGACCGTTTGCACAGAATCCCACTGCCCGCTTTCCAGCAAAAAAGAAAGCGCGAACATAACCGGCGCGGCGACGACCGCCATCATCGCGTTCAGATTGAAAACCCCGACGACGCCGCGCAAATCGCGCGAGATGACATTCGCCGCCGCGTAAAAAACCGCGCTGGCGATAATGCAAAGCGACGCCTTCCAATAACCGAGCAGCGCGTAATCAAAACCGGTAGCCATCACCCCGGCAAATGCGAGCCATATTCCAAACCACGCCGCTTTGCCGGGTTTTTCGCCCAGCAGCCAAACCCCCAAAAGCGCCGAGGCGGGGACGGAAAACTGCGTGCATATTAATATCACCGCGACGCCGTCGGCGAGCGCGAGCGCGAGATACATTGTTCCGTAAACCCCCGCGCCCATCAGCAGGCAAAAAGCGGCGATGCTTTTTGCGTGCGCGTTCATTTCGCGGCGCCAGCGCAAAAAAGGCAAAAGCGCGGCGGCGATAATCGCAAAGCGCAGCGCCGAAAAAAAGAACGGCGGAAAATGATCCACCCCCGCCTTCCCGGCGATGTATGCGCCGCTGAAAACAAGATTAATCCCGCAAACGGCGGCAAGATGCGGAGCGCGCAGCATTTGCCGGATATTCTACTCCAACCGTCATTGGAGGCGTTCCGGCCTCGTTACATTTCTCCGGAGGTGTAACGGGGTTTTCTTTGCGCGGCGTCCGCGCCGCGCCTGATATAATTGTAATTGGAGCGGGCGTGGACGCCCGCTCTCGCTGGCTGCGTTACATCTCTGGAGAGATGTAACGAGACGAAAGCCCTCGTTCCCGCGCTGGAGCATGGGAACGAGGGCAACATTATTTTCTGCCGAGCGATTTGATTTGTCGCATTGCGGCGGACAGGTTGCGGGAGAAAACTTCGGGGGCGCAGTTTGCGAGGACGAATTCGCGGGCGCGGGCGCCGAGAGAGCGGCGCAAAGGTTCGTCCAAAACGAGCGCGCGCAATTTTTCGGCAAGCGCGGGGATGTCGCCCGGCGGCGCAAGCATTCCGTTTTCTCCGTCGCGGATTAAATCTTCGGTTCTGTCCGTGCGCACGGACGCTATCGGCAATTCGCGCTCCATCGCTTCCAGCATCGCCAAACTGCACGCTTCCACTCGCGAGGGAAATCCAAAAATGTCGCATTCTTCGTAAAAACCGGATAGGTCGTTAATCCAGCCGCGGAATTCCACGGGATGCCGGATGGCGCGGGCGCGCTTTTCCAATTCTTCGCGCGCCCCGCCTTCGCCGGCAAAAACAATTCGCAACGGCTCTTGAATTTGCGCCGCGGCCGCGAGCAAATCAAAAACGCCCTTGAACGATTCCAAAGCGCCGGCAAAGCCGACGACGGGCGGCATTCCCGCGCGCCCGCTGCGGGGGGGGGCGGAAACGCGGGACAAACCGTTCATAAGCAAAAGCGACCGTTCGGGCGCGGAATGAAAAGCGCCGCCCTCGCTGCGCATTTTTTCCCGCATCGCTTTGTTCAGATTGATGACGGAATCGCACCTGCCCATTCGCCGCGTTTTGTTGAGGTGGTTGACGGCGGCTATCGGCGCGCTTGTCATCCGCCGCAGCGAAGATTCCAGCAATGCGTTATGGACGACGACGACATCGGCGCCGCGCAATATATTCCGCATTTTTCCGCGCGGCGGCAGGAGGCAAAAAACTTTCCAGCGCCAGCCCTTCGGCAAAAACAGCGCGCGCCCGGAGAATTCGGAAGCGCGAACATCGTCCGCCAAAAAGCCGTCTTCGGGCAGGAACAAAAAAGCGTCGTGGTTTTCGGCGAGCAGCGCGCGCATGTATGCAAGCGTCATTTTTTCCGTTCCGCGCCGCCCGCGGTTTCGCGCGGCGCAAACAATTTTCAACGATTCGCCGGAAATCATTAATTATGCTTTTGATTATTGCGCATCGGATAATGATTATAGCATATTTTTTTGTTTGCGGCAGGAATTACCGTTTGCGGGATTGCGGCATACGGTAACGGCGCAAAACTCCGGGGGGGTGGGGGGCGTCCGTTGTCGCCGAAAGAGCGCCTTCATTTTGTCATTCCCGCGAAAGCGGGAATCCAGAAAGAGCGTATGGCTGGATTCCCGCTTTCGCGGGAATGACAGTTAACTATACCCCCCGCCGCTTGCGGGGGGGTGGGGGGAGTGTCCGTTACAGTCGGAGGCAACTGTTGTTTTGCGGACGCCTTCCACCCCCCCGGAGCATTCCCCGCCGACTTCGTTGTCGGCGAATGCTCCGCCCCCCCCCGCAAGCGGCGGGGGGTATAGTTAATTCCCCCGCGTCATTCCCGCACTTTTTCCAGAGGCGGGAATCCAGCAAATTAAAACAGGAGTGCGGGAATGACGGTAATTTCGGAAGGCAAAAAAAAGTTGACATTTTTGGAAGTTGTGGTATTATGCCCCCGCCGTCGCCTTTGCGCGGCGGGGAAAATTATGAGGAACAGGGGACTCTTTCGCAACAACCATCGCGCCGTTTGCGGCGGCGGGACGGTTGCACTTTT
>JAHRAH010000079.1 GCA_020027345.1 Gammaproteobacteria bacterium
TCTTGGTGGAGTTTTCGCGAGCCGGCGTGCCTTTCCTTGTCTTCGGCGCGGATGGCGTAGATAATTTGTTTTGCGCCGCCGATGTAATAGATGTTGCTGATTTCGTCGCCGAAATAGGAGCGCGTCATTTCGGCGTCGTAAATGCCCTCGCGCAGTCCGATGCCGAGCCCCTCAAACATATTGAAAAGATAATGGATGTCGGCTTTTTCGCCGGGGGACAGTTCGTTCCACGGTTTGCCCGACCTCAGCGCGGTGAAGCCGTCGTCCGCCCGTTTTGCGGATGTGTAGTCGCGCATAAAGGCGAGCGTGGCTTTTTGCCTCGCCAGTTTGCGGGAGTGGAGGATTTGGGCGACGGCGATTGCGACGCCGGTCAGCCAAATCAGCGCGAGAACGGCGACCTCGGCGGTCATTTGGAATGATGCCATCGTCCGCTCGCAGGCCGTTGCCGTCCCGCTGTCAGAACCTGCGAATGCCGTCGGTGGTGTTTGTCATTTCCTTCTCCTTTCGGTTCGGATTTGGGGACATTATACCCCCTTTTTCGGCTTTGTCAACCCCCGCGCGAGGGCGGACTGGGGCGGGGCGGCGCTTGCGCGGGCGCGGGCGGTTCGCTGTCAGAACTTGCGGATGCCGTCGGTGGTGGTTGTCATTTCCTTTTCCTTTCGGGGCGGGGTTGGCGTTTAGTTTACTCCTTTTTTGCCGGTTTTGCAAACGGGCGGGCGTGGTAGAATCGGGGGGTTGTATGCTTGTGCCGGCGTTTGTTCCCGCTGTTTTGGCTTTTGCCGACGGCAGCGTGTTTTTCGGGGGGAGCGCGGGGTTTGCGGGGCGCGGCGCGCTGGCGGCGGGGGAAGTCGTTTTTAATACGGCAATCACGGGGTATCAGGAGGTTTTGACGGATCCTTCCTACGCGCGGCAGATTGTCGTGTTCACGCATCCGCACATCGGCAACACCGGCGTGAATTCCGCCGACGACGAATCGCCGCGGGTTTTTGCCGCCGGCTGCGTCGCGCGCGAAATCGGCGGGGAGGCGAGCAGTTGGCGGGCGGAATCGGAGTTGCGCGAGTTTTTGCGCGGGCGGCGGGTTCCGGCGGTTTGCGGCGTCGACACCCGCGCGATAACGCGCAAACTGCGCGAGGAAGGCGCGCTTTCCGGCTGCGTCGCCGCGGGCGGCAAGGCGGAAACGCTGGCGCAAAGGGCGCTCGCCGCGGCGCGGGAGTTTGCCGGATTGCGCGGCGCGCTGCTTGCCGATTCCGCCGGCGGAAAAAAGCGCGCGCACAAACTCGGCGAATGGGATTGGAATGCGAACGGTTACGCTCCCGTTACCGTCCCCGCCTCTTCCGCCGATGATAACTTCAACGGCGGCGGCAACGGCGGGAAAAAAAGCAAAAGTAAAAACAAAGAAAAACTGTTGCGCGTCGTCGTTTTGGATTGCGGCGCGAAGAAAGCGATACTGCATTCGCTCACCGCGCGCGGCTGCGATGTCGTCGTTTTGCCTTACGAAAGCGGAATGCAAAAAGTCATCGCGGAAAAGCCGGACGGCGTTTTGATTTCCAACGGCCCCGGCGACCCGCAGCCGTGTTTGCGCGCGCAAAAACTTGCGGAAGATTTAATGGCGCGCGGGATTCCGCTTTTCGGCTTGTGCTTGGGGCATCAGATTGTTTCCGCGGCGTTGGGGGCGAAGATTGTAAAAATGAAGTTCGGGCATCACGGCGCGAATCATCCGGTGCGCGCGGAGGGCGGCGGGGTTTTGATAACCAGCCAAAACCATGGTTTCGCCGTGGACGCCGCGAGTTTGCCTTCGCGCGCGCGGATAACGCACACTTCCCTTTTTGACGGCACGCTGCAGGGGATTGCCTGCCGCCGCCCGCCGCTGATGACTTTTCAGGGGCATCCGGAAGCGAGCCCGGGCCCGCGCGACGCGGCGGTTTTGTTTGACGACTTCGCGCGAATGATGCAAACGCATCGCGGACAAAAATAAAAATGCCGAAGCGCGCGGATATAAAAAGCGTTCTCGTCATCGGCGCGGGGCCGATTGTCATCGGGCAGGCCTGCGAGTTTGATTATTCGGGAACGCAGGCCTGCCGCGCCTTGCGCGAGGAGGGCGTGCGCGTCGCGCTTTTGAATTCCAATCCGGCGACGATAATGACCGACCCGGACATCGCCGACGCGACATATATTGAGCCGGTGGACGCCGACTCGGCGGCGGCGGTAATACAAAAAGAAAAGCCGGACGCGGTTTTGCCGACGATGGGCGGGCAGACGGCGTTGAATTGCGCGATGGAACTCGCGCGGCGCGGAATGTTTTCCGGCGCGGGCAAACCGGAATTAATAGGAGCGGGCGCGGCGAGCATAGAAAAAGCCGAAGACCGCAGCGCGTTTAAAAAAGCGATGGCAAAAATAGGATTGCAGTGCGCGCCTTCGGCCGTCGTGCGCGATTTGCAAAGCGCACGGGCGGAATTGCCGCGCGTCGGTTTTCCGGTGATTGTTCGCCCTTCGTTTACTTTGGGCGGCAGCGGCGGGGGGATTGCATACAACCTCGGCGAGTTTGATTTGCTGGCGGCGCGCGGGCTGGCGGAATCGCCGACCGGGGCGATACTGATGGAGCGTTCGCTTTTGGGCTGGAAGGAATTTGAATTGGAAGTTGTGCGCGACCGCGCCGACAATTGCATCGTTGTTTGTTCCATAGAAAATGTGGACCCGATGGGAGTGCATACCGGCGATTCCGTGACCGTCGCCCCGGCGCAAACGCTGACGGACAAGGAATACCAGAGAATGCGCGACGCGGCGATTGCGGTTTTGCGCGAAGTGGGAGTGGACACCGGCGGCGCCAATGTGCAGTTTGCGGTCAATCCGGAGAACGGCGAAATGGCGGTGATAGAAATGAACCCGCGCGTTTCGCGCTCTTCGGCTTTGGCCTCCAAGGCGACGGGTTTTCCGATAGCGAAGGTCGCGGCAAAACTCGCGCTGGGCTACACTTTGGACGAAATACAAAACGACATCACCGCGGGGAAAACCCCGGCGTCGTTTGAGCCGAGCATTGATTACATTGTCGTAAAAGCGCCGCGTTTTGATTTTGCGAAGTTTGCGCCGGCGCCGGACGAACTGACGACGCAAATGCGCTCGGTCGGGGAAGTTATGGCGATAGGGGGGACTTTTTGCGAAGCATTGCAAAAAGCGATGCGCGGTTTGGAAACCGGCGGCGACTGGCTGGGCGACACCGAAAAAAACATACCGCGCGAAACATTGGAAGCGAAATGCCGCAAGCCGCATTCGCAGCGGCTGCGCGCGCTCGCCGCCGCATTGGCGCGGGGTGAGAGCGCGGAAACCGCGAGCGAATGGACGGGGATTGACAAATGGTTTACGCGGCAAATCGCGGAGATTGTCGCCGCAAAAAAACGGCTGCTCGCGCACCGGTGGAAAAACGCGCGCATATTTGAAAAAGCGGAACGGTCGGGGGATTATTCCGAAGTTGCAAAACCGTTTTGCGCGCCGCCGCCGGGCGCTCCGGATTCGCCGCCGGTTTTGCATTACTTTAAGCGCGCGGGCTTTTCCGATTCGCAAATTGCGGACGCGCTGCAAATCGGCGAGGACACCGTGCGGGAATGGCGCGCGGATTGCGGCGCGCATCCGGTTTACAAAAGGGTGGACACTTGCGCCGGCGAGTTTCCGACGGCGACGGCGTATTTGTATTCCACCTATTCCGGCGGCGAATGCGAATTATTTTCTTCGCAAAAAAAGAAAATCGTCATTTTGGGAAGCGGCCCGAACCGCATCGGGCAGGGCGTGGAGTTTGACTGCTGCTGCGTTCACGGCGTGATGGCGCTCAAGGAGGAGGGGTTTGAGACGATAATGATTAATTGCAATCCGGAGACGGTTTCCACGGATTATGACATTGCCGACCGTTTGTTTTTTGAACCGCTGACTGCGGAGGATGTCGGCGAAATCATCCGCCGCGAAAAACCGGAGGGCGTTATTGTGCAGTTTGGCGGGCAGACGCCGCTTGCGATTGCGAAGCAACTGCATCATTTGGGCGCGCGCATTATCGGCACTTCGGTGGACGCGATAGACCGCGCCGAATCGCGCGAGCGCTTTCAGAAGTTATTGCGGCGTTTGAAATTAAAGCAGCCGAAAAACGCCGTGGTTCGCGTTCCCGCGCCGGGCGAAGGCGGGGTGGAAGCGGGGATGCAAACCGTTCTTGCGAAGGCGGCGCGCATCGGGTATCCGCTTGTCGTCCGCCCCAGTTATGTTTTGGGCGGGCGGGCGATGCGCGTGATTTACGGCGCGGACGAATTGCGCGAATACTGCGGCGCGCCCGAAGGCGGCGGATTCGCCGAAGTGTTGCTGGATAAGTTTTTGCCCGACGCGATTGAAGTGGATGTTGACGCCGTGCGCGATTGCGACGGCAAATGCTTAATCGCGGGGGTGATGGAACACATAGAGCGCGCCGGAATACATTCCGGCGATTCCGCTTGTTCTTTGCCGCCGCATTCTTTGCCGCCTTCCGCCGTCGCCGAATTAAAGCGGCAAACGCGATTGCTTGCGGACGCGCTCAATGTTGTCGGGATGATGAATGTGCAGTTTGCCGTGAATAAAAACGGCGCGCATCTTTTGGAAGTCAATCCGCGCGCGTCGCGCACCGCTCCTTTTGTTTCCAAAGCGACGGGGTTGCCGATTGCAAAAATAGCCGCGCTGGCGATGGCGGGGAAGACGCTAATGATGCAGGGCGTTTGCGAAGAACGGGCGGCGCCCGGATATGTTTCGGTAAAGGAATCGGTTTTTCCGTTTGACAAATTCCCCGATGTGGATGTTTTGCTGGGACCGGAGATGAAGTCCACCGGCGAGGCGATGGGCGTCGGGCGTAATTTCGCGCGGGCCTTTTTGCTGGCGCAGGAGGCGATACGCCCCCTGCCGCGCGGCGGGCGCGCGATGTTCAGCGTGTGCGACGCGGACAAAAAAGCGGCGCTGCCGGTAGCGCGCGCGTTCGCAAAAATGGGTTATGCAATTTGCGCGACGGCGGGGACGGCCGCGTATTTGCAAAAAGCGGGGGTTTCCGCGCTGCCGGTGAACAAAGTCGCGGAAGGCAGGCCGCATATCGTGGATATGATTCAAAGCGGCGATGTCGCGCTGGTCGTCAACACCGAAAGCGGCGACGCGCAGTCGCGGCGCGATTCTTTTACGATGCGGCGCGCGGCGCTCACGCACAAAGTGATATACTTCACCACGGTCGCGAGCGCGGAAGCGGCGGCGAGGGGACTGCGCGAAGCGGGCAAAAACGGGCGCCCGCCGCCTTGCCCGCTGCAGCATTGGCACGGCAAACGCGGCAAAAAAGGACGATGAGCAAATACATTACCAAAGAAGGGCGCGAACGGCTGCAAAACGAATTGCGGCGGCTTTCTTCCGAAGAGCGCCCGGCGATTATCGCCGCGATAGCGGAAGCGCGCGCGCACGGCGACCTTTCGGAAAATGCGGAATACCATTCGGCGAAGGAAAAGCAGGGGATGATAGAACGGCGCATTCGCGAATTGGAATTTGCGCTGGCTTCGGCGCGGGTTTTTGACCCGGCGGCGGCCGGCGGCGACGGCGAAAAACGCTGCATCTTCGGCGCGTTTGTGGAAGTGGAAGATTCCTCCGGCGGCAAGATTTCCTACCGCATCGTCGGCGAATACGAATCGGACATAAACGCCGGGCTGGTTTCCGTCGCCTCGCCGCTGGGCAAGGCATTGCTGGGCAAGCGCGAAGGCGAAGAAGCCGTCGCCGTAGTCAAACGCCCCGGCGACGACCCGCACGACGAAGAAGCCGGCAACCGCATTGAATACACCGTCATCTCGGTGCGCTACGAATAACTGACCTATATCCCCCCGCAAGCGGCAGGGGATATAGTTAATTTGTCATTCCCGCGAAAGCGGGAATCCAGAAGGGGCTGAGGACGGACGCTTATGCCGGGGACAGTTGCAGTCGCGGGTATGGCTGGATTCCCGCTTTCGCGGGAATGACAAGAGGTGGCGGGAATGACAAGAGAGAGCGGGAATGACGGCGAGTTCTCGTTACACTGCTTTCTCGTTACACTGCTCCGGCGGTGTAACGGGGCTGACGATAGCGGGCGTCCGCGCCCGCTCTAATTTTGGGTCGGCGGGATGCAGCCCGAATATGCCCCGTTACAGTTCCGGAAAGTTGTAACGAAAAAAGCCCGGCAAACTGCAGCGGATTTGCGTTCCATTTTCCGCCGCAAATGTTGTCGTCGGCGCATTGTTTTAAGGTGTCGGCTTTGCCAAGTCCCCCCGAACGGAAATGTATCGTAATAGTGAGCAGCGCATTTTCGGTGTTCTGATGCGCATCCCTCGCCTGCACAATTACCGACAGCGTGACAGCAATCCTCTGGTCAAACACCAACAAAACGGTGTTTAGAAAAGTGTGCGGCGGCGAGGGGGCAAGGATATTAAATTGGTAGTCGCCGTGTCCGCCGCTTGCCGTCAGGGTGAAGAGGGCATTTCCTCCTCCCGCCATCAAGGTAAATTGCGGCGTTCCGACAAAACCGATTGTTATCGGCGGCGGGTCGGCGGCTATCAAAGTAAGCAGCGCCGTCGCCGTTTGGTTTGTTCCCGCCGGATTGTCGCCGCTTGCCGTCGCAGTCAGTGTTACCGTTATCGGATTGTGCGGCGGCGAGGACAATGTTAATTTGCCGTCATTGCCTATCGCGAAGGTCACATTCGCCGGAGCATTCAAAAAACCGTAACGGTAATTCGGAGTGCCGCCGCCGCCGCTTGCCGAAAGCGTAACGATGGCTGCGGCTGCGGCGACGCGAGTCGTAACCGAAAGCGCATCTTCCGGCGCGGGCAAATAAATTCTGCCGGCGACCGCCAATGTCAGCGCGGCAGTAACCGTGCGCGATTCGCCGAGGGTGTTTTGCGCGCTTGCCGTCACAGTTACCGAGACCGTTACCGGCGCATGCGGATTGCCGGAAAAATTAAGTTCGCCGCTGTTTGCGTTTATGGCAAATGTCGGCGAAGCGGTCGTGTTTAATAAACCGTACCGGATTTGCGTTCCGTTCGCCGCGTCAAAATCCGCAAGCGGATTGTAATTTGTGCGCGCCGTTACCGTCAAAATATCCGTTTCCGGCGGCGGCATTCGCAACTGTGGAAGATGCGAAAGCGTTATCGTGGAAGTCAAATGCGGAGTGTTCGCATGCCCGTCCCGCGTTTGCACTATGATGGAATTTGTGAACGCGTTCGCCGCATTCTGGTTAAACGCCGCAACAGTCGGAAGATTGATTCCCGCCGGAGCGGACGGCGGCACGCCTATCACTGCAAACTGATAATTGCCGTAACCGCCGCTCGCCGTCAGCGTAAATTGGAAATTGCCGGCTCCCGCCACCAAACTAAACCGCGGCGTTCCGACAAAGCCCGCCGTCAGCGACGGCGGGTCGGCGGCGATGAGTGTCAGCAACGCCGTCGCCGTTTGTGTTTGTCCGCCGGAGTTGACGCCGCTCGCCGTCGCCATAAGCGCAACCGTTATCGGATTGTGCGGCGGCGAGGACAATGTTAATTTGCCGTCCTCATTGCCTATCGCAACGGTCACATTCGTCGGAGCATTCAAAAAGCCGTAACGGTAATTTGGAGTATCGCCGCCGCCGCTTGCCGAAAGCGTGACAAGCGGAGCGGCGGCGGCGACCCGAGTCGTAACCGAAAGCGCATCGGACGGCGCGGGGAGATTAACTCCGCCGATGAGTTCAAAAACAACAGTCGCCGTAGCCGGTGTAGTGTTGTCGTGCGAATCGTCCCCGCGAACAAAAACCGTCACCGTCAATTCGTTTTCGTTATCGCTCGCGCGAATCAAAACACTGCCGCCGCCGAGCGAAAAACCGTTTGCATCCCCGACAATCGCCGTAGTCCGAGTCCCCTCCGCCGCCCCGCCGCTGAGCGAAAGAGTCCCCGCCGTAACCGCCGCCGTAGTAGTCAACTGCGAAAGATTCGCCGCCCCGACAAAACCCAAACGCAAAGTCGGCGGGTCAACAATTTCCAAAGTAACCGCCGCCGTCGCCGCTTGCCTTTGCCCGACGGGAGGTTGCCCGCTCGCAGTCACAGTCACCGAAACCGTTACCGGCAAATGCGGATTAACGGAAAAACTTAGTTCACCGTTGTTCGCGTTTATCGCAAATGTCGGCGAAGCCGGCGCGTTCAACAAACCGTAACGAATGCCAGTCCCCCCGCTCGCCGAAAATTGCGCGAGAACGCCTTCGTCCGTCAGTGTCTTCACCCGCAAAACATCCCCCGAAGGCGGCGGCAAAGCAATCCCCGTCACCAGCGTAACAAAGACCGTCAACGAAACCCCGTCGGTATTGTCGTGCGAATCATTTGCCGTAACCGTTACCGTGAATACCGATGCATTTTCCGCATCGGTAAAAAACAAAACCCCGTTTGCGTCAATCGCAAAACCGCCGGCGGGCGAGCCGAGTATCGCTGTCGTGCGAGTGCCATAGCCGCCGCCGACGGCGACATTGCCAACGGTAGCATTGTCCCCCGTCGTCAGAAAAACAAAACTTCCCGGCGAAGCAAAACCGATTCCCAAATCGGCGAGCATTGCCCTCGCGCCGTCAACAGTGGAAATCGTAAACGGTTCGCTCGCTCCAACAACCGAAACAGTCCCTTCGTGCAATGTCATAGTCGTGCCGCTGCCGCCGACACCCCACGAAAAACGCGTTCCCAAAAGCCGCAAAGTAACACCGGGCATTATCACCGTTTGCAATCGGTTGTTGCCAAAACGCTCAAACTCTCCGCCGCCGGCGATTACATTAAGAACGCGCGCGGTTTGCAAAATAGCGACAGTGCTGGTTGCATTTAATGTAAGATTCCATCCGCCCCCCTGTTGACGGAAAAACGCCTCGTTGCCGGTTGCGCCGGTTGTAATGCTCACATCGGAAGTCAATGGAAAAGCATAATCAATGCGCGCCGTCATCGTCCGGGAAAAAGCGGTCGCAGTAAATCCGGCGATGCCAATGTTGACATCCAAATCCGAAGTGACCAACACTGCCGCGAATTGCGAAACGCCGCCGCCCGCACGGGAGATGCGCTGCGAATATTCCCGCCGCACTGAATCGTAAAAATGCAAACGCGGATTAAAACCGTCCGCCCTTTCCGCGCCCGCCGATGCTTCGCCGAATGTGTGCGAATAGGAAAAACTGCCGCCGAAGTCGCCGCTGTCCTCGTCATATTCCGCTTCCAAATACACGCCGCCGCCGGGCGACAAACGCAAACCATAACGAAAACCTTCGTCGTCCCTGTCCCCGCGCTCGCCTTCCCATCGGTAATATCCCCCGCGCAACGCCGCCCACTCCAAACCCGGCGCACGCAAATACAAATCGGCGTCAAAGCCCTCGCGCGTGTAATAGTAACCGTCCCCCTGTTGTTTGCCATCGGTTATCGCCCAGTAACGGTTTGCCGATAGTTCCCCGTATTTGTTTTTCCATTCCGCGCCAAACGACCACCGCCAAAAACCCCCGGCAACATCGTCCCGTTCGTAATCCAAAAATGCATTCGCCCCCAGCAACGACTCTCCTTTAACAACGCGCCAGAATAAACCTGCATTCCCCCCGCGCGCATTTTCCTCCCCGGCATACCCCCGCAAATGCCAGCCAATAACATCGTCCCCCCGCTCGCGCAAACCACCGATGGTGTCAATGGCAAATTGTCCCTTGCGCCCCCCAAGCGAAGTTTGAAAATCCACCCGCGCCCGTTTGACAAATCCAAACCGCGAAACCGCCGCATCGCCGACAGCCACCCCCGCCCGTTTTTCCCATTCGCCAAGTAGCCGCCGCAACTCCGCCCGCTTCCACTCCCCCAATTTGTCATTCCCGCGAAAGCGGGAATCCAGCACAACGCGCGCGCCGCGATGAATTGCGGACTCGGCAAGAACGGCGGGGGGCGTCTGGATTCCCGCTTTCGCGGGAATGACAAAGGGGGCGGGGATGACGGGAGACGCCGGAGTGGCGGGGGATGCCGAAACGGCGGGGGACGAAGAGTCGCCCTTAGCGCCGAGGGCGAGGAAGATTAGCGCGCCAACGGCGAGCGCCAACCTCCCACACTTTTCAACTTTCGCGCATAAGTCGTTGATTTTCCGGCGAAAACGGGGGGGGGGGGGGGGGGGTTAAAAATTGCGCCGTCTTGCCGCCGAAAACGGCGGAGCGGTTGTTGCGAAAGAGTCCCCTGTTGCTCATAATTTCCCCCGCCGCCAAAGGCGACGGCGGGGGGATAATATCACAATTTTTGGGAATGTTAACTTTTTTTAATTTTTTTTCGCCCTCCCCCTGCGTCATTCCCGCACTCCTTTAAAAGGCGGGAATCCAGCGAATTAAAAACTCCGCCGCAGCCAACGCAATTTAATTTGCTGGATTCCCGCCTCTGGAAAAAATGCGGGAATGACGCAGGGAGGGCCCGGCCGTCATTCCGCCTCTCCCCGTCATTCCACCTCCCCGTCATTCCGGCGAAAACCGGAATTTGGAAAATCCGTTATAATTGACGGCAGCGGGGTCGTAGCTCAGTCGGTAGAGCGCAGCGTTCGCATCGCTGAGGGCAGGGGTTCGACTCCCCTCGGCTCCACCGCCACTCCGACGATGATAAAAAAACTCCTCATTGCAAACCGCGGCGAAATCGCAGTGCGCGTCGTCCGCGCCTGCGCCGAAACCGGCATTCGCTCGGTCGCGCTCTATTCCGACGCCGACCGCAACGCGCTGCATGTCAAAAAAGCCGACGACGCCTATCACATCAGCCGCGAGCCGCTCTCCGGCTATCTCAACCCGCTGAAAATAGCGAACCTCGCCAAGGCGCTCAACTGCGACGCCGTCCATCCCGGCTACGGTTTGCTTTCCGAAAACCCCGCCCTCGCCCGCCTTTGCAAAGAACGCGGCGTTGTTTTTGTCGGACCGCCGGCGGAAGTCATCGCCGCGATGGGCGACAAAACCAACGCGCGAAAACTCATGCGCGAAGCGGGCGTCCCCGTCGTACCCGGCAGCGAAGGCGCCCTCGCAACCGCCGCCGAAGCCGCGCGCGAAGCAAACAAAGCCGGCTATCCGGTTATGCTCAAAGCCGCGGCCGGCGGCGGCGGGCGCGGAATACGCAAATGCGAAAACGAAGCCGAAGTGCGCAGGCAATTCCCGCGCGCCGCGTCCGAAGCGGCAAAAGCGTTCGGCGACGGCGCGGTGTTTGTGGAAAAATTCGTGCAAAACCCGCGCCACATTGAAGTGCAAATTCTCGCCGACGGGCGCGGCAACATCGTGCATTTGTTTGAGCGCGATTGTTCCATCCAGCGCCGCAACCAGAAACTGATAGAAATAGCGCCCTCGCCGCAAATCAGCGAAGAAGAACGCGGGCGCGTTTGCGAATACGCCGTGCGCGCGGCGCGGGCGGTCAATTATATTAATGCCGGCACCGTGGAATTCCTTTTGGATTCCTCGCGCGAGTTTTATTTTATGGAAATGAACACGCGCCTGCAAGTGGAGCACACCGTCACCGAACAAATAACCGGAATGGACATCGTGCAGGAACAATTGCGAATCGCCGGCGGAATGGAGCTTTCCACATGGCAGGGCGCGCTCGCGCGGCGCGGTTACGCTTTGGAAATGCGCATAAACGCCGAAGACCCGAAGCGCGATTTCCTCCCCAGTTTCGGGCGCATCACAAAATACTACGCGCCCGGCGGGCCCGGCGTGCGCACCGACGGCGCGATATACACCGGCTACGAAATGCCGCCCTATTACGATTCGCTTTGCGCGAAAGTCACCGCATGGGCGCTGACATGGCCCCGCGCAATCAAACGCGCCGCCCGCGCGCTGGACGACATCCGCCTTTCCGGAATCCGCACGACAATACCCTACTACCGTCAAATACTTTCGCACCCCGATTTCCGCAACGGTTCCTTCCACACCGGCTTCGTAGCCGACCACCCCGAACTGCTGCAATACCCCGACGAAAAACCCCGCGAAGACATAGTAGCCGCCATAGCCGCCGCCCTCGTGGCCCGCTCGGGAGTGTAATTGGCGACGATGAAATCATCCGGGTTTACGAAAATGTTCTTATCGGCGGTGGGGGAATCGCTTGCCGCCTACCGCGAACATGGAGCGCGCAGCAGCCGCAAACTTCATGCGGTGCATGGCTGCATCGCCCGGTTTGTGCTGGATTCGCTCGGCGCGGGTTACGAGGTTAAGTCGCTCGGCGTCGGCGACAATAAAGAGGCGGCAATCCGCGGGCAGTATTACGACAAAAATGTGGACATCGCCGTCGCCAAGGGCGGCAAGACGCTCGCCGTCGTCAGTTTTAAATTCGTTGCTTCCAATTACAAACAAAACAGCGTCAACTATTTTGAGCATATGCTCGGCGAGACGGCGAACATTCGCCGGAAGGATTTCGGCTTTGCGCATGTTCTGGTGCTGCGGAAAAATATGCCGTATCTTTCGCGCGGCGGAAAGACGCGCAACGCCGAAAAAATAACCGGGCATAATTTGGAAAAATACATCCGGTTGTTTCGCGACCGCGATTACCCCCATCGTCCGGATTTGCTCGCCGTGGCATTGGTGGACGCGGAGGGCGGCAAGCCGCGCCTTTGCGAGGGCGACTCCGACCTTGGTTTTTCGGACGATACCGTCGCGCTTTTGCGCGGCGGGTTGTCGCTGGAAAACTTCGCCGAAAAGTTTCCCCTGCTGTGTAAAATAAAAGAATGACCGGAGCGCGCAAAAAAACGCACGGCGTTGTTTACACGCCGCGCCGGATTGTGGATTTGATTCTGGACGAATCCGGCTTTGACGGCGCGCGCGGGAAAATAATGGACCCGGCTTGCGGCGAGGGCGCTTTTTTGTGCGCGGCGGCGGAGCGCATTCTCGCCGTAAACGGCAAGGGCGGCGCGGCTTTGCGCGCGGAATTGGAAACGCGCATTTTCGGCGCGGATGTGGATTTGCGCGCGCTCAACGAATGCGCGCGGCGGCTTTCGGCGATTGCGGCAAAAGCGGGGTTGCCGCCAATAAAGTGGAATTTGCGGCGCGGCGACATTCTCGCCCCCGGCGCGGCGGGGGATTATTTCGGGCGTTTTGATTTTGTCGTCGGCAATCCGCCGTATGTGCGCATTCAAAATCTGGGCGAAGAGCGCCGCCGCGCGCTGCAGCAAAATTGGAAACTGTGCGCGTGCGGTTCCACCGACATTTACATCGCCTTTATGGAATTGGGAATGCGGCTGCTGAAAGAGGGCGGGCGGCTGGGATACATCACGCCGAACACATGGCTGAAAACGCAAGCCGCCGGGGATTTGCGCCGCTTTTTGCGCCGCGAACAAGCGGTTAAGACCGTCATAGATTTTGAACATTGGCAATTGTTTGAGAACGCGACGACCTATTCGCTTGTCGTTGTTTTGGAAAAAGGCGCGCGGCGGGAATCTTTCGCGCTGGCGAAAGGCGACGATTGCGGCAACCTGCGGCGGCTGGGAAACCTCCCGCTGGCGGGAATGGACGACCGCAATTGGATTCTGGCGCCGGCGGAAGACCTGCAAAAACTGCGCGCAATGCAAAAAAACCGCGCGCCGCTGGAAACCGTCGCAAAAATACATGTCGGCGTAACGACGCTCGCGGACAACTGTTACATTTTTCGCAATCCGCGCTTTGACGGCGAAGCCGCGCTGATTCGCCATCCGCTTTCGGGCGCGGAAACGGAAATTGAACGCGCGATGTTGCGCCCGATTGTCAAGGCGTCGGTTCTTAAAACCGCGGGCGACGAGCAAGACCGTTATATTTTGTTTCCGTATCAAAAAAAAGGCGGCGTCAACCGCTTGGTGCCGGAAGGCGCGCTTGCGGAAGATTACCCGCTTGCGCATTCCTATTTGCGTTCGGTAAAACCCGCGCTGGACAGGCGCGACCGCGGGCGCAAAAACCCCGCCGGCTGGCACGCCTTCGGGCGTTCGCAGGGGCTGGACACTTCCTTCGGCGAAAAGATTCTCACTTCGCCGATGAACCGCCGACCGCATTTTGTCGTTTGGCAAAAACCGGAATACACTTTTTATTCCGGCTACTGCGTCAAGTTCGGCGGCGATTTGCGCTGGCTCGCGCGCTGCCTGAACTCGGAGGATATGGCGTTTTACATAGAGCGCGTCGGCCGGAGTTACCGCAACAACTACAAATCCTTCGCCAAAGCGTTCCTGCGCCGCTTTCCTATTCCGCAACCCGATATTTCACCATCCTCGCCGGCGTTGCCGTAAAGCGAAAACGGTTTGCGGGGAAATGCCGGGCACTGTCGTTGCCGCCGCGTTGCCGTTATCGTGACGGCGACAATGCGGGGTTTGGTTCGTGGATTATCGGGGTGCGGCAAACTATGCAAATCAAACCGCGCCGGCGCCGGCGGGCGGGAATCGGGGGGAAGCATCCTTTCGCGCATTTTCGCAGCCACTGCGCGGGGGCGAAAGGTTTTTCGCAGCATCGGTTTGCGGTGCAGCCGATTTTGCGGGCGATTGTTTTCCAGACGCCATCGTGATGGTGATTCGCCCCGGCAAGCGCGTGGGCTATTTCGTGCAGGATTGCGTCGCGCAATTCTTCCGTGTCCGCGGCGCGCGCAAAAAGCCGGCTGACGCCGATGGTTTTGGAACGGTATCGGCAAACCGCCGCGCGGCTTTCCGCATCGTCCAGCGCAAAACGCCAATCCGCGAGGCCGTGTTTGTCCATCAATTCCCGCGCGAGTTCCGCCGCCGCTTTTTCGGAATCGCCGTGATTTTTTGCGCCGGGGCGCAATTGCAAAAGACGGTAAGGCACCCGCCATTTTTCCCCGCCGCCGCCGTTTGAAGGCGCGCACAAAACGGCCGCATATTTGGCATTGATTTTTTGCACCCTGCCTTCCAGCATTTCCCCCCGACGCGAAAACAAAACCCAATCCCCCGGCGAAACCCGCGCCTTAATGTCCTCCGTCGCAGTCATTAGCTCGCGTCTACAAGGAAAGGTGCCAAAGAGAAAGCCCGCGCTCCAGAGCGCCGTCCAGCCACTCCCGGAATCCTTTTACTGTTTGCCTCTCAGAATCCTGGTAGTTGATTTGAAAAACAGCGTCGCTTAGGGGTTGCGCACGCGAAAACAGCCGGCGCCCATCTTCCTTTCTATAAATCGTAAAAAATCCCGCCGAGCAGCCGAGAATGCCCCGATATTCGCTGCCAATGCCGTGAAAGAAAATCACAATTTCGGCCTGTTTGCCGCCCGGACGCAATGTCAGGCGCAGCCACGAATAATATGTTTCGGGACTGATGGGATATTCCAATTCCATCGCCAGAATCATGTCGCGGAAAAAAAAATCGCGCTCGCCGCCGTCATCCTGACTGTATTCCTCCACGCGAAACAATTTTTCATCGGAAGAAACGCCGACGCCAAAACTGGCGTCCAGCGTCTCTTTAATTTGGCGCAAAGATTTTTCGGCTTGCGTATGCAATTTTAAGGCAAGCGCTTTTGCCTTCGCCCACTCTTGGCGTTGCGGGCCTTTGCGCGCCGCAATCTTTTTTGCGGCGGATTTTATAATCGCCTCGGCCCGCGCTTTGGAAAAGCGCGACAATTTCCGAATATCGCCATGCAGGATTCTTTGTGAGATATCAAAAGCCCTGATAAATTCCCGCTGCTGGTAGGCGACGAAAATTTTCACAAGCGGCTTCAAGTCGCCCCGGTCGGCGGATTCCAGGGCGTCAATATATTTGCCCCGCTCGCCGTTAATGTCGCGCACGATGAGTGGAAACAGTCCGGCGCGCAAAAACACAAGTGTCGCCAAACTGCGCGCCACCCTGCCGTTGCCGTCCTGAAAGGGATGTATCTGCGCAAAACGGTGATGCAGCCACGCCGCTTCCACTTCGGGCGCGACATTTGCGGCGGTGTGCTGCCGGTGCATCTCAATCAGCCGTCCCATTTCGGACGCGGTTTGTTCCGGCGGGCAGTATTCATGCACGCCCTTGCCGTCGCCGCGCACGGGATTGTTCGGGCGTTTTTTGTAATCTCCCTTGATAAGCGGCACTTCCGTTTTTGTCCCGAATTGGTCGACGCCGGTCGCCGTGTCCTGATTCCGCACCAATGCGGCGTGCAGTTCCTTAATATAGGAAACGGAAATCTCCCGCGTGCCGCCGACAAAATCAAATATTCCATCAATGACATCCTTGTGGTCGGAAATCATTGCCGCGGCTTTTTCCGCCGAGACGACGCCCACTTTGTCGTGCGGAATCAAGGCGGCGTCAATGCCGCGCTCTATCAGCGTTGCGGTTATTCCCCGGTCCAGCGTGTAGATGCGCTCAATCAGCCCGGTTTCCACCGCCCATTCGCGTCGCAGTCGTTGATTAAATTCGGGCCATCCCGCGGCGCTTTGGATTTCTTCGCGCTGGTCGTCCCAAACCGCATGCATACTCCGCATCTCCGCCTTCGCCAGCGATTCCGGCGGGGCGTCAAAATCCGCGACGGGGCGCCACTTGTGAAAGATTTTCATCGCGGAAATATTATAACACGCGAACCCGTCATTTTTGCGGAGGGTTTTGCATTTGGCGCAGGCGGCGGCGGTGGTCTTTTTGGGCGTGGACGCGGCGGATGATGTAGTTGCGGGCGAGGGAGAGAGTCGTGTAAAAGAGCGTCGTGCAAAAAGCCGCCGTCCAGTCGGCGCGCTCGTTGCCGAGCGCGGCCCATTCGTCCAGCAGCGGCATCACGATATAGCGGTGGGCGCAAACGGAAATGAGAAGCGCCGCCGCCGTGTTCTGCCACGCCTCGCGCCAGCTTTCGCGGCGGCTTTGCATCGGCGCAAAATTGTCAAACCGCCCCTGCGCGGTCTCGCGCAGTTGACGCATTCCTTCGCCTTCGGGATTTTCGTTTGTTTGCGAATTCATTTTGTGTTTTCCTTTTCCGTTTGCGGTTTTTCCGCCAGCACTTTTCCGGGGTTCATCAAATTATGCGGGTCCAGCGCGTTTTTGACAGCGCGCATTGCGGCGAGTTCTTCCGGGCTTTTGTATTTTTGCAGCAGTGTGATTTTCTTTTGCCCGATGCCGTGCTCGGCGCTGAACGAACCTCCGAATTTTGCGACCGCATCATATACCGCTTCGCTTATTTTTTCCGCGGCGGCGGGGTTTTCCGGCATTGCCGAAATATGCATATTGCCGTCGCCCCAATGCCCGAAGGCGGTTATGTATTTTCCCGGGCTCAGCGCCGGCAACTCCCGCTCCGTTTGTTCCAGAAATTCCGGCAGATGCGAAAGCGGCAGCGAAACATCGGCTTTAATCCATTTTCCTTCGCGCTTAGTCGCTTCCGGCGCGGATTCGCGCAACAGCCAGAAATCCGCGCGCGCCGATTCTGTTTGCGCGGGGACGGCGTCGGCAATCATTCCTTTTTCCAACGCGGCGGCGAGCAGCAGTTCGGTTTTTTCTTTCGCTTCTTTTTCGCTTTCGCACGCGAATTCAAAAAGCGCGGCGTAAGGCGGCGTTTGAGCGAAAGGCGCGCGCAGTTGCGGAAGGTGTTTGGCGAGCAGCGAAAACAAAAGGCGCGGCATAAGTTCAAAAGCGGTCAAACTTTCGCCGAGAACACCGCGGCAGTAATGAAAAAACTCCGCCGCCCGTCGCGGCGATTCCAATGCGGCGAAGGCGCAGCCGCGCGCTTTCGGCGGCGAAAACAATTGAAACACCGCCGCGGTTATTATTCCGAGAGTCCCTTCGGAACCGATAAACAATTGTTTTATGTCGTAGCCGCTGTTGTCCTTGCGCAGCCCCGAAAGCGAGCCGACTGCGGAACCGTCCGCCAAAACCGCGCGCAATCCCAAACACAAACTGCGGCAGTCGCCGTAGCGCAAAACATTTGTTCCGCCCGCGTTTGTCGCGAGGTTGCCGCCGATTTGACATATTCCTTTCGCGCCGAGCGTCAGCGGAAAAAGCAAATCTTTTTCCGCGGCGGCGTTTTGCATTGTTTCCAAAACGCAGCCGGCTTCGGCGGTTATCGTCCGGTTTGCGAAATCCACGGCGGTAACTTTTCGCATTCGCCGCATCGCAAAAACGACTGCGCGCCCGCCCGCATCCGGCGTCGCCGCTCCCGCATAACCGGTGCCGCCGCCGCGCGCAACCATCGGCGCGCGCTTTTGAAAACAAACCCGCGCCGCCGCGCAAACTTCTTTTTCGTTTTGCGGGAGAACGACTGCGCGCGCGCGCCCTTCGCACACTCCCAAGAAATCCCGGTTATATTCCGCGCCGATTGCGTCTCCGGTGAGGACATTTTCCGCGCCGCAAACGCGCGCGAGTTCCGCCGCCAGAGAATCGTCCGCCACCGTTTTCGCTTTTTCGCCTTTTCGTTTTTTCGCTTTTGCGTTATGCGGCAAAGCGGCGGGCGAAAGGCGCGTCGGCGAGTTCGCGTATCGGATAATGCAAAACCGCCGCGGCGATTCCCAGCGCGATGCAAATTCCCCAGACGGCGTCGTAGGAGCCGGTCGCGTCGTATAAGACCCCGCCCAGCCACGCGCCCAGAAAAGAGCCGGCCTGATGCGAAAGAAATATCGCGCCGTACAGCATGGAAAGATGCCGCGTGCCGAAAAACACCGCGACCAATCCGCTCGTCAGCGGCACCGTCCCCAGCCACAAAAAACCCACAGCGGCGCCGAACACGAGAACGGAAAACTCCGAAATCGGCGCAAACAAAAAACAGGCGATGACCGCCGACCGCCCGAGGTAAAAAAGCGCGAGCGAATTCTTTTTGGAATAGCGGTCGCCGGCCCAGCCGCAAAACATCGTCCCCGCGATATTAAACAACCCGACCAGGGCCAGCGCCCAGGCCGCCGCCGAAGGCGCGATTCCGGCGTCGGCGGCGTACGCCGGAAGATGCGTCGCGACAAAAACAACCTGAAAGCCGCAGACGAAAAAACCGAAAAAAAGCAAAACATAACTGCGCGAAGAAAAGGCCTGCCGCAAAACATCGCCGGCGGCTTCCACGCGGATTGCGTTCGCCGCGCCCGCCTTCGGGGAAACCCGCAAAAGCGGCGCGAGAACTATCAGCAAAAAAGCGAACGCCGAAAGCGCGATTATGGTTTCGCGCGCGCCCAAAGCCGAAATCCCCCACTGCGCGAGCGGCACCAAAAGAAACTGCCCGGCGGAACCGGCGGCTGTGACCAATGCGAGCGAAAACGAACGCCGCTCCGGGCGCGCCGCTTTTCCGACTGCGCCGAGTATGACGGAAAAGCCCGCGCCCGCCATTCCCAAGCCGATGACGGACTGCGCGAAAAGCAAAGTAGCGCCGCCGGAAGCCGAAGCCATCAGCAGCATTCCGGCGGCGTAAAACCCCCCGCCCAAAGCCGCCGCCGCCGCCACGCCGCGCCTGTCCGCAAACGCGCCGAAAACCGGCGACGCCAGACCCCAAAGCATATTTTGCATCGCGACCGCGAACGCAAACGAGCCGCGGCTGATTCCGAGCATTTCGGAAAACGGCGCGAGATACAAGCCGAAGCCCTGCCGCAGCCCCATCGTTATGCAGATATACACCGCGCCGACGGCGATGACGACCGCCGCCGCGTCGCCCGTCCGCAAGCCGTTTTCGCCTTTGCCGCCGTTCATCTCCCCGCCGCTCTTCCGCCGCAAATTATACTACCGCCGTTAAACGCTTCCGGCTCTCCGCGCCGGCCGGTTGACTTTTTGCGGGCGAACGGTTACACTAACTCCAAAGAGCGTTTGGCGTCCCCCAGTGGTTGCCGTCCGCTTGCCCGAATAAAAAAGGAGAAAGAAAAATGAAACACCGCAAACTTTTGGCTTTTGCCGTTACCGCCGCCGCTTTGGCGGCCGCGCCCGCGGGGGCGGAGGGCAAGTTGTATCTTTACAACTGGACCGACTACACCGCGCCGGGACTGATTGAAAAGTTTGAGAAGGAGACCGGCGTTGAAGTGGTGCTGGACACCTACGACTCCAACGAGACGCTGCTCGCCAAGCTCAAATCGGGCGGCGGCGGCTACGACATCGTCGTGCCTTCGCACAACTTCGTCCCGATTCTGCTGGAAGAGGGACTGCTGCAGGAAATCGGCGCGGACAAAATGCCGGGCTTTTCCAACATCAGCAAGGCGTGGCGCAGCCCGCCGTGGGATCCGGGCAACCGTTACACCGTTCCCTGGCAACTGGGCTCCACTTCGTTCACCGTGGACACCGGCGCCTACGCGGGCGACATCAACACTTACAAAATTCTGTTTGAGCCGCCGGCGGAACTGCAAGGGCAAATCGGAATGTTCAACAGCCCGGACGAAGTGATTTCCATGGCGCTGACATATTTGGGCTTTCCCTTGTGCAACGAGAATTCGGCGCAGATGAAAGAAGTGCGCGATTTGCTCGTCGCGCAAAAGCCGCATGTCAAGGTTTACAATTCCGACGGCATCAAAGACCGGCTGGTTTCCGGCGAAGTTCTCGCGCACATGAATTGGAACGGTTATTCCATTCGCGCGCGGGATGAAAAACCCTCGCTGCATTACGCCTACCCCAAAGAGGGCGTGATAACCTGGGTGGATAATTTGGCGGTGCCGAAGGACGCGAAAAACCCGGAAAACGCAAAGCGCTTTATCGCGTTTTTCCTGCGCCCGGAAAACGCGGCTGCGCAATCCAATTTTGCCGGTTACGACAGCGGCAACGCCGAAGCGGCGGCGCATCTGGACGCCGACAAAAAAAGCGCGCCCGAACTGAGCACGCCGGCCGGGGCGAAACTGGTTTTTTCCAGTTCCTGCTCGCAACAGGCCATCGCGCTGCAGGACAAAGTGTGGACCGAGATTAAGAAATAACCCCGCCGCCGGATTCGGTTTTTCTTTTCCCCCGCCGGTTGCGGCGGGGGACGCGGGGTAATTTATAATCGCGCGCATGGGCGGGGCGGCGCTGATTGAAATACGGGGGGTTCGCAAATCCTTCGCCGGACAGGCGCGCGCGCTGGACGGCGTCTCGCTGACTGTGCGCGAGAACGAGTTTTTTACATTGCTCGGGCCTTCCGGCTGCGGAAAAACAACGCTGCTGCGCATTGTCGCCGGTTTTGAACGCCCCGATTCGGGCGAGGTTTTGCTGGCGGGAAAAGACATTTGCCCGCTGCCGCCGAATCTGCGCCCCGTCAACACCGTGTTCCAAAACTACGCGCTGTTTCCGCATTTGACGGTTTTGGAAAATGTCGCCTTCGGTTTGGAAATGCGCGGCGCAAAACGCGAAGATGCAAAAACGCAAGCGCGGCAAATGCTGGAAACGACGATGCTGGGCGAATTTGGCGCGCGCCTTCCTTCGCAGTTGTCGGGCGGGCAGCAGCAGCGCGTCGCGCTTGCGCGGGCGCTCGCTTGCAAGCCGCGGGTTTTGCTTTTGGACGAGCCGCTCTCGGCGCTGGATTTGAAACTGCGGCGGACAATGCGCGCCGAATTAAAGCGGGTGCAGCGCGAGACGCAAATCACTTTTATATTTGTGACGCATGATCAGGAAGAAGCGCTGGCGATGTCCGACCGCGTCGCCGTGATGAACGAAGGGCGCGTGCGGCAAATCGGCGAACCGGCGGAAATATACGACGCGCCCGGCGACCGTTTTGTCGCCGGTTTTATCGGCGAGACCAATTTTTTGCCGGGCGAAATAACCGGATGCGAAAACGGTTTTTTGCGCGTGCTGCTCGGCGGCGGCGCGACGGTCGCTGTCGCGGCCGGCAACGGGGAAAAAAGCGGCGCGGTAACCGTCGCCATTCGCCCGGAGCGCGCGGCTTTGCATTCGCCCGCCGATACTGCGGCGAACGCGGAAAACATTGTCACCGGCGAAGTGCGCGACATTGTGTATTTGGGGGGGACGACAAGATACGATGTCGTTTTGCCGGACGGCGCGGCGCTTTCGGTTTCGGAATCCAACGAAAGCGGCGGCGGGAATTATGCGGCGCGTTTTGCGCGCGGCGAAAAAGTTTGCGCATCGTTGCCGCGCGATTCTTTGCGCGCGCTGGAACGGTGACGGAGAGTCGTTTTATAAACTTCGCTTTGCCGCCTTGGCTTTCGGCGGGGCCGGCGATGGCGGTGCTGCTCTTTTTTTTGGCGGCGCCGCTTTGCATTGTCGCGGCCTATTCGCTGATGGAAGCCGACCCGCACGGCGGAGTGCGCGCGGCCTTTTCGTCGGAGGCCTATGTTCGCTTTTTGTTTGAGCGCGACTGGGACGGCAACCTCGCATTGGACGGTTCTTACGCCGCCATTTTTGCGCGTTCGTTTTTGCTTGCGGCGGCGGCGACTGCGCTTTGTTTGCTTGCCGCATTTCCCGCCGCATACTGCATCGCCGGACAGCCGCCGGAGCGGCGCGGGCTTTTATTGCTTTTGATAACGATACCGTTTTGGGCGAATTTGCTTGTGCGCACTTATTGCTGGGTTTTAATTTTGCGCGACAGCGGACTGGCGAACACATGGCTTTCGGCGCTGGGTGTGATTGCTTCGCCGCTGCCGCTGATGTACACAGACGGCGCGATTTTGGCCGGGCTTGCATATTCTTATCTGCCGTTTATGGCGCTGCCGATATACGCCGCTTTGGAAAAAACCGACTGGCGGCTGATGGAGGCGGCGCGCGATTTGTACGCCGGCTGGTGGCAAACTCTTTTTCGCATCGCAGTGCCTTTGGCGCGCGGCGGAATTGCGGCCGGATGCATTATGGTTTTCATTCCTTCGCTGGGCGCTTTTATCGCGCCCGACCTTTTGGGCGGCGGGCGCAAACTAATGATTGGCAGTTTAATTCAATTGCAGTTTTCTTCCTCGCGCAATTGGCCCTTCGGTTCGGCGGCGGCTTTTGTTTTGCTGGCGGCGGTGCTGCTTGTTCTTTGGCTTTGGCTGCGGCGCGGCGGCGCGCAAAAAGCGCAATGGTAACGGGCGCGGGACAGGCGGCGAAAATGCCGGGCTTCGCCGCCTGGACGGGGGTGTTTTACGCTTTTCTCTACGCGCCCATCGTTATTCTGGTCGTCTTTTCCTTCAACGCCGGGCGCTCGGCGACGGTGTGGACGGAATTCAGTTTTGCCTGGTACGCGCGCGCTTTCGCAAACAAAAGCATTCAGCAGGCGGCGGCGAACAGTTTAATCGTCGCTTTTTCGGCGACGGCCGCGGCGACATTTCTCGCATTGCTCGCGGCTTTGGCGCTCACGCGCGGGCGGCGCTTTCGCGGAGCGGGCGCCTGCCATCTGGCGATTCTCGCGCCGCTGATGATTCCCGAAATAGTAACCGCGGTGGCGACGCTGGTTTTCTTTTCCGCCATCGGTTTGCGGCTGGGATTGTTTAATGTTTTTATCGCGCACACGGTGTTTTGCATTCCGTTCGCGTTTTTGCCGATATGGGCGCGGCTGCAGGATATGAACGAAACGCTGGAATGCGCCGCGCGCGATTTGTACGCCGACGCGTGGCAAACTTTCCGCCGCGTAACCCTGCCGCTCGCCGCGCCCGGCATCGCCGCCGGCGCGATGCTGGCTTTTATTATTTCGCTGGACGATTTTGTCATCACGCTGATGGTCGCCGACGCCGGCTCAACGACATTGCCGGTGTATATTTACGGAATGGTGCGCATGGGAACATCGCCGGAGATTAATGCCGTCTCCACCGTCCTGCTCGCCGCTTCCGCAACAGTCGCCGTAGCCAGCCACTTCGCCGCCCGCCGCGCAAGGAAATAAAAACCAACCCCCTTGTCATTCCCGCGAAAGCGGGAATCCATACTTCCGCCGGGGAAAAGGTGAACCCCGCAAAAACAACGAAGCAGGAAAGATTGTATGGATTCCCGCTTTCGCGGGAATGACAATCCTCAAACTGCGCGGGATTTTTGCGGGTGCATTCTTTCCGCGGCGCTGCCGAGGCGGGCGAGAGCGCTGAGATACGCTTTTACCGAGGCGACGACGATGTCGGTGTCGGCGCCGTGGCCGGTCGCTTCTTTTGCTTCTTCGCGCAGGCGCACGGAAACTTCGCCCTGCGCGTCGCTGCCGCCGGTCACGCTGCGCACGGAATACAAAATCAATTCCGGCGCCGCGCCGGTGATTTTGTTTATCGCGCCGAAGGCGGCGTCCACCAAGCCGTCGCCGGCGCATTCCGCTTTTTGCGTCTCGCCGTTTTTTTGCAGCGAAAGATTTGCGCGCGGCTTTTCGCCGGATGCGCTCGCAAAATGCCAGCCGCTTAGTTGCCAGCCGCCGCTTTCGCCGCCATCGCCGCCGGCGGCTATCATCAGCAAATCCTCGTCGTAGATGTCGCGCTTTTTGTCCGCCAGTTGTTTAAACCGCGCGAAGGCGCCGCGCAGTTCCTCCTCGCTTTCAAATTCAAAACCCAATTCGGCGAGGCGTGTCTTAAACGCGTTGCGCCCGGAGAGTTTGCCGAGCCGTATCGTGTTGGACTGCCAGCCGACATCTTCCGCCGACATTATCTCGTAGGTTTCTTTGTCTTTGAGAACGCCGTCCTGATGGATTCCCGATTCGTGCGCGAAAGCGTTTACGCCGACGACCGCCTTGTTCGGCTGCACCGGAAAACCCGTTACCGAAGAAACCAAGCGGCTCGCCGGCAGCAGTTGTTTGGAATCCACTCCGGTGTCGCAGCAAAAGAAATCCGGGCGCGTGCGCACCGCCATAATCACTTCTTCCAGCGCGGTGTTGCCGGCGCGCTCGCCGATGCCGTTTATCGTTCCTTCCACCTGCCGCGCGCCAGCGGAAACCGCGGCGAGCGAATTCGCCACGGCGACGCCCAAATCGTTGTGGCAGTGAACCGAAAAAACCGCGCGCTCAGAATTCGGAACGCGCTCGCGCAACCGGCGAATCAGCCCGCCGAATTGTTCGGGCATATTGTATCCGACGGTGTCCGGTATGTTCACGGTTTTCGCGCCCGCTTTTATCGCCGCTTCCAAAATGCGGCAGAGAAAATCCTCGTCGGAGCGCCCCGCGTCTTCGGGCGAGAACTCCACATCGTCGCAGTATTTGCGCGCGGCTTTGACGGCGGCGACCGCCGCTTGCAAAACTTCGTCCGGCGACATTTTGAGCTTCTTGCGCATGTGTATCGGCGAAGTGGCGATGAAGGTGTGCAGCCGTTTTTGCCGCGCCGGGGCGAGCGCTTCGCCGGCGGCGGTGATGTCTTTTTCGTTCGCGCGGGCGAGCGCGCAAACCGCGCTTTCGCGCACGGTCTCCGCTATCGCCTTCACCGCGGCGAAATCGCCGGGGCTGGAAACGGGAAAGCCCGCTTCAATGACATCCACGCGCAGTTTTTCCAACTGCAGCGCGATTTTCATTTTTTCGGCGGCGTTCATTGAGGCGCCGGCGCTTTGCTCGCCGTCGCGCAGGGTCGTGTCAAAGATGATGAGTTTGTCTTGCATTGCGTTTGCTCCTCCCGCTTTTTCGGCGGGGGTTTGTGGAACGGGGAACGGTGTCGGGGGTGGGGGGAAGTGTTACTGCGCCTGCCGGCGCAGCAACAGCCCCGCAAGCAGGCGCGGCGCAAGCAAAAAAAGCGCGGCGCACCCAACGGCAATGCGGCGAAATCCAATGCGGCAAAACCCAAACATCGTCCGCCATTCTACCACACCCCGCCCGCCAATGTCAAGCCCCCCTCCCCGCCCGTCCACGCAACCGACAAAGCGGGCGTCCACGCCCGCTCAAATTTAAGAGTCGGCAGGGACGCCTGAGAGTCGGCGTGGACGCCGGGGGGTATGCGTTCCCACGCCGGAGCGTGGGAACGAGGTCCGGGGTTAATCCCCCACGCGGATGATTACATTTTTTATTCGGGTGTAGTTTGCCAGGGTTTCCAGTCCGCATTCCCGGCCGACGCCGCTTTGCTTCATTCCGCCGAAGGGGGCGGCTACATCGCCGGCGAAGTATTCGTTGACATACACCGTCCCCGCGTCCAGATTCTTCGCCAGCCGCAGCGCCCGGTCAATGTCGCGCGTGAAAACGCCCGCAGCCAAACCGTAATCGCTGTCGTTCGCCATTCGCAGCGCTTGTTCCTCGTCTTCAAACTCCAAAACCGAAAGCACCGGGCCGAATATCTCCTCGCGCGCAATCGCAAAATCCTCGCCCACTCCGCTAAACACCGTCGGTTCCACAAAATACCCCTTCGGCAAATGCGCCGGGCGCCCGCCGCCGAGCGCGACCGTCGCGCCTTCCTCGCTCCCTTTGCGAATGTATTCCATCACGCGCGAATGTTGTTCGGCGGAAATAAGCGGTCCCATTTGCGGGTCTTCTTCCGGCATTCCCACGGTTACCGCGCGGCTTTTTTGCAGCAGTTCTTCCATCACCGCGTCGCGCGCGCGCGCCGACAAAAGCAAGCGCGAACCGGCGTCGCAAAACTGCCCGGTGTTGGAATATATTCCCTTGCATGTTTCGCGCGCGACAACCTTCGGGTCGGCATCGGCAAAAACAAGAATCGGCGATTTGCCGCCGAGTTCCAAAACCACCGGCTTGATGTGTTCCGCCGCCGCGCGCATAACCGTCCTTCCGGTTTCCACCGAACCGGTAAATGTCAGTCCGTCTATGTCTTTGCTTTTTGCGAGCATCGCGCCGGTTTCCGGGCCGCCGTTAATAATATTAACAACGCCCGGCGGCATACCCTCGGCGGCGAATATTTGCGCGAGTTGCAATGCGCCGTGCGGGGTTTGTTCCGCCGGTTTGACGACCGCAGTGCATCCCGCGGCCAAAGCCGGGGCGACGCCGCGCGCGAGCATATTCAGCGGGACATTCCACGGCAGAATGTGCGCGGTAACGCCCAACGGCTCGCGCAAAGTAAAATCCAAATACCCGTCGCCGCAGGGTATCGTCGCGCCTTGTATTTTGTCGGCGGCGCCGGCGTAAAACTCAAAATACCGCGCCGTCGCCGCGACCGCCGCGCGCGCCCTGCCGAGCGGTTTGCCGGTCTCGCGCATTTCCGTTTGCGCGAGGGCTTCGCCGTTTTCCAAAACCGCGCGCGATATGTTCGCCAGCAGTTGCCCGCGTTCCCGGGGCGCGCTTTTGCGCCATTCGCCGAGCGCGCGCCGCGCGGAATCCAACGCCGCCTGCACTTCGCCCGCGCCCGCGCATGCGACTTCGCCGATGACGCTTTCGTCCGCCGGATTGATGTTTGCAATAGTCGCTCCGCCCGCGCCGGGAATCCAGCGGTTGTTTATGAAAAGTTGGCTCGGAAGTTTGGGGGCGTTCTCAGGCACGGGAGTCCCCCCCCCCCCCCCCCCCATCAAAGATGGGGGGGGGGTAAACAATTTTCTCCTCATCAAAGACGGGGGGAGTTTCCGTTGCAACGGGGAGAGTTTTCTTCTTAAACAAATTAACCCCCCCTCCATCTTTGATGGGGGGGGTGGGGGGGGGGCAAACCGCAACCGTTGTCATCCCCGCGCCTCCGATTGCGGTTGCGCCGCCCCGCCTTTGCGGGGGGACTCTTCGTCGCCGCGGGGGACGCGGCGG
>JAHRAH010000089.1 GCA_020027345.1 Gammaproteobacteria bacterium
CCCCGCAAGCGGCGGGGGGTATAGTTAACCGTTGTTTTCTGGCGGCGGGAATATTTGCTTTTTTCGCGGGATTGTATGGATTCCCGCTTTCGCGGGAATGACGGTTTGGATAATTTGACAAAGGGGATTTTTTGGGGTATAATGCGTTTTATGCTTTCGCAAACATTCCTTCGCCTTTTCCCGCCGCTGAACGCGCTCCTGTGCGCTCTTGCGGGGGTAATTGGGGGGGGGGGGGGGTTAATAAGCAATAACGCTTTCGCGCAGGAAGCGACGGTCATCTACGGCACGACGACGCCGAATGTCGTTAGCGTGACCGCGGACAACTACATAATTTACAAAAGCACCGTCGCGGCGACGATGACCGCGACGATAATCGCCGTAACGGGGACGGTCGCCGGCGGCAACTTCACCCCCGCGGCGACAAACGCGACTGGGCAGGTTTTTCTAACATTGCGCGGTTTGGAATCGTGCAGCATCGGCGGCGGCTGCGCGGCTTTCGGTTTGGAAAACGCGGCGGATGTTAACGCGCGGCTTGCATCTTTAATTGCAATGGATTTGCGAACGGTGTCAATGTATGCCGCGTCGGGCGCGGATTTGAACGAACAAATCGGCGGAGTAAATGTGCAGAATTTCCTGCTGTATTATTTGGCGTCGGCGGGCAAAGCGGAACATATTTCCGTTCTTGCCGCGGCGGGGGCGAATTTGAACGCGCGGGATTCTTCCGGGCTCGGGCTTTTGCATGCCGCAGTGATATTGAGAGACAACTCCGCGCTAACCGCGTTTTTGGCGGCGGGCGCGGACGCAAACTATCAAACCACCTTCGGATTCACGCCCCTTGATTATGCGATTGCCGTCGCCAACGAGACCGCCCAAACCGCAATATTGGCCGCCGGCGGAAGATGCAACACCCAAAGCGGCGGAGTTTGCCCCTAATTTGTCATTCCCGCGAAAGCGGGAATCCAGAAACCAACCCGGCGAAACAACCGCGTCTTACATGTGCGACAACAAAAAAGCGCTGGATTCCCGCTTTCGCGGGAATGACAAAATATTTTCTCGTTACACCTCTCCAGAGGTGTAACGCATCTAAAATGAGCGGCGTCCCCGCCGCCCCTAATTTGAGCGGGTGCGGACGCCCGCTATCGTCAGCCCCGTTACACCGCCGGAGCAGTGTAACGAGACCGGCCTGAAATTGTGCTATTGTATTAACGATGGACACCGATGCGCTTTTTTCGGATTTGCGGGGGGCGCTGCCGCGGGGGGGGGTGTTGACAAAACCGGGGGAAACTTCGGTTTACGAAACCGACGGGCTGACGATGTTCCGGCAAAAACCGCTTGCCGTCGCGCTGCCGGAAAACGCCGAAGAAGTTTGCGCCGTTGTAAAAATATGCCGCAAACATTGCGCGCCGATTGTCGCGCGCGGCGCGGGGACTGGGCTTTCGGGCGGGGCGCTGCCGCATCCGGCGGGGGTTTTGCTTTCGCTTTCCAAAATGCGCCGCGTTTTGGAAATTGACGCGAAGGCGATGCTCGCGCGCGTGCAGCCGGGCGTCGTCAATCTCGCCGTTTCCGAAGCCGCCGCCGCGCACGGTTTGTATTACGCGCCCGACCCTTCCTCGCAGCGCGCTTGTTCCATCGGCGGCAACATCGCCGAAAACGCCGGCGGAGTGCATTGCCTGAAATACGGTTTGACGGTGCATAACCTCGCCGCATTAAAATTTGCAACGGCGGACGGCAATCTCGTAACCGTCGGCGCCGACGCTTTGGATTTTCCCGGTTACGATTTGCCCGCACTGCTCACGGGTTCGGAAGGAATGCTCGGCGTAGTTGTGGAAGCCGCGCTGCGTTTGTTGCCGCTGCCGCCGGCGGTGGATACCGTCCTCGCCGCATTCGCCGACATTGACGACGCCGCGGATGCGGTCGCGGCAATTATCGCAAGCGGGATAGTCCCCGCCGGATTGGAAATGATGGACAATCCCGCGGTGCGCGCCGCCGAGGATTTTGTTCGCGCCGGTTATCCGAAAGACGCTGCGGCGATTTTAATTTGCGAATTGGACGGGCATTCCGAAGAAGTAAATGCGGGAATGCAAAAAGTGCGCGACATTTTGCAACAATGCGGGGCGACATCCCTCGTCGCCGCGGCAAACGAAACCGAGCGCGAAAAACTTTGGGCGGGGCGCAAATCCGCCTTCGGCGCGGTCGGGCGCATCAGCCCGGATTATTACTGCGTGGACGGCACCATCCCGCGCCGCAAACTGGGCGAAGTGTTAAAAGAAATCGCGCGGCTCGCCGATGCGCGCGGATTAAAAGTCGCGAATGTATTTCACGCCGGCGACGGCAATTTGCATCCGTTGATTTTATACGACGCCGAAACGCCGGGCGCGACGGCGCGCGCCGAAGCATTGGGCAACGACATTTTGCGCGCGTGTTTGCAAGCGGGGGGGACGGTTACGGGCGAGCACGGAGTCGGAGTGGAAAAACTGGACGCGATGTGCGGGCAGTTTTCGCCGCCGGAACTCTCGCAGTTTTTTCGCGTCAAGGCGGCTTTTGACCCGCAGGGGATTCTCAATCCGGGAAAGGCGGTGCCGACTCTGGCGCGCTGCGCGGAAACGGGCGGAATGCATATCCGCGGCGGAAAACTGCCGCATCCGGAGTTGCCGCGTTTTTAATTAATAAGAGCGGCGGAATGCAACCGTGAGAATTGATTTGCCCGCAAACGCAAACTATGACGCGCGGCGCGCGGGGGACATTTTGCGAAAATGCGTCCACTGCGGTTTTTGCAACAGCGCCTGCCCGACCTATCTGGAATTGGGCGACGAACAAAACGGCCCGCGCGGGCGCATCTGGCAAATGAAATCGTTTTTGGAAGGCGGCGAATCGGAAGCAAACAATCTGGCAAATTTGGATTTGTGCCTGACCTGCCGCGCCTGCGAGGAAGCATGCCCCTCCGGCGTGGAATACCTCGCGCTGCACGATTTGGTTAAGCCGCAAATGGAAAGGGTTCTGCCGCGGCCGTTGCGAAAGAAAATAATGCGCCGCGCCGCGCTTTTCTTTCTGCCGCATCATAACCGTTTGCGCCCGTTCGCAAAAGCCGCAAAGTTTTTGCGTTTGTATCCGCCGCGGCAATGCATTAATAATAACGGCGGCGAAGAAGTGGAGTCGCGACGGTTGCCGTTGCCGCTGGAAAACGGCGAAAAAGAGGATGCGGTTTTATACGACGGCTGCGTGCAAAGCGCTTTTCTTCCAAACATAAACGCCCGCGCGCGGCGGCTTTTGCGCGCGCTCGGCGCGGAAGCCGGCGAGGAAAAAGGTTTTTGCTGCGGCGCGCTGGAAATGCATCTGGGCGCGGAAGAAAAAGGCAAAGCGCGCATTCGCGAAAATGTCCGCCGCCTGCACCGCCGCCTGCAAAACGGCGCAAAGGCAATCGTCAGCACCGCCTCCGGCTGCGGAAGAATGATAGAAAGTTACGCCCGCATTTTGGAAAACGACTCCGAACTCGCCGAAAAAGCAAAAACAGTTTCGGCGGCGCACAAGGACATCGCCGAATTTGCCCTCGCGCAAAAACCGGCGAAAGGCGCGCTGCGCCCTTCCGCGTTATGCCCCGATGGCGGCGTGGTTTTTCATTGCCCCTGCACTCTCGCCCGTTCCGAAAACCGCGGCGACCCTTCCGCCGCGCCGCAGTTGCTCGCGCGCGCGGGGATCGCTGCGGATGCGCCGCCCTCCGTTTGCTGCGGTTCCGCCGGCTGGTATTCGCGGGAAAATCCGAAAATGGCGAACGCCCTGCGCCAAAAGCGCCTCGCCGCCCTGCGCGCAAGCGGGCGCGGCGCGGTCGCCACGGCAAACATCGGCTGCCAACTGCATTTGCAGGGCGGCTGCAAAACGCCCGTCCGCCACTGGCTGGATTTTTTGGAAGCGGCTTAGTTTGGTTTATAATCCCCCCATGCGCACCGAACTGCTTTTTCCCCCCGAACAAATTCAGGAGCGCGTGCGCGAGCTCGCCGCGCAAATCAACCGGCATTATTCCGCCGAAACCGAAGTCGTCTGCGCCTGCGTCGCCAACGGCGCTTTTATTTTCTACGCCGACCTCGTGCGCAAACTCAACTGCCGCGTCATTTTTGATGTCGTCGTGCTTTCCAGTTACCGCGGGCGGCAGTCCACCGGCAAGGTGAAGGTCGTCAAAAAACTTTCCAAAGTCATCAAGAACCGGCATGTCCTCATCATTGAGGACATCATAGATTCGGGGCTGACGATGAACACGCTGCAAACCATCATCAAGGTGGAGGAGCCCAAGTCGCTGCTCACCGTCTCCCTCTTGAAGCGCCGCCACCAGCGTTACGCCTGCGACATAGATTATTACGGCTTTGAAGTGCAGGTGGATGATTTCGTCGTCGGCTACGGCCTGGACGGCGGCACCCACTACAACCCGATGCTGGATTACATAAGTTTGGTAAAAAAAGAATCCCCGGCAGATTCCTGATTCCGGCGATGGCAAAACCGGCGATGCTCATCAATTTCGGCGGCGGCGGCGAGAGCGCGCTGGAATGTTTTTTGCGCCTTTCCGATTTCTATCCGCCCGCCGTCATCGCCCGCAAACTTGGGCTGCACGGCAACACCGTCGCCCGCTGGCGCGAGACGATGCATGTCCCCGGGCATTACGCCGCCGATTTCCGGCGGCTTCTCAACGGCGGCAAAACCCCGGCAAACGCCAAAGGCGGCGACCAGTTTTACACAAAAAAAACGGCCGCCGCCGCGTGTTACAAAACGCTGCGCGAAACCGCCGCCCAACTGGGCGTCAATCTTTCGCGTTATCATTTCGTTGAACCCTCCGCCGGCTGCGGCGGCTTTTACGACGAACTCCCGCCCTCGCGCCGCATCGGCGTGGACATTGAGCCGCGCCGCCCGGGTTTGATTCGCGCCGATTATCTGGCGTGGACTCCGCCGCCGGGGAAGAAATACATCGTCGTCGGAAACCCCCCTTTCGGCTTGCGCGGGCATTTGGCGCTTTTGTTTATTAATCATTCGGCGGCTTTCGCCGACATGACCGCTTTTATTCTGCCGCAGTTGTTTGCGAGCGACGGCAAGGGCGTTCCCGGCAAGCGCGTGCGGGGTTATCAATTGGCGCGCAGCGAAAAACTCCCGCCGGATTCTTTTCAATATCCGGACGGGCGCGAAGTGCGCATCGCCACCGTCTTTCAGGTGTGGACGAAAATAAACGCCGACAAAATCCGCCGCCCGCGCGCGAAAACATGCCGCTCCTTTGTGCGCGTCTATTCGCTTTCCGACGGCGGGACGCCCGCTAGCACGCGCAACAAAAAAATGATAGGGCGCTGCGATTTGTATTTGCCTTCCACATGCTTCAACGGAATGCGCGCTTACGGAAGTTTCGCCGAACTGCCGAACAAGCGCGGTTACGGAGTTGTTATTTTGCGCGAAAAGCGAAAAATTAAAAACCTGCTCGCCAAACGCGACTGGAAAAAAACGGCATTTCTTTCCACCAACTCCGCGCTCAATTTGCGCCGCAGTTTGATAGAACAAACCGTCGCCGAAGCCGGATATTGCGATGAATGACCAAAATATTAAGCCGGTTTTGCACCGCGCCCTGAGGGACGCGCTGGAAGTGCTGCGAGGCAAGGACAAGCACGGCTGGCTCGGCGGCGAATTTATTGAAATACGGCGGATGCAAGCGGACAATCGCGGCTCCGTCGGCGAGGATTTTGTCGTCGCGCTGCTGCAAATGCTCGGCAAAACGGTGACGCACACCGGGCGCACCGACCCGCAAAACAAACAATGGGACATCGTCGCCGACGGAATCCGGCTGGAAGTCAAACTCGCGACGCTGGGCGCAAACACCCCGACATTCCAGCACGAAAATCTGGAAAAAGACCGTCAATACGACGGCATTGTTTTTGTGGATGTCGCCCCGAACGACATATACATAACCTGCGTCGCCAAATGCGACATAGAGTGGAACAAACTGCACCGGCGGCGGCACGGAATTCATTATAAAATGGACTGGACGCTTTCCAAGATAAAGGAAAACAAAATGGAAACGCTCGGCGATTTCTCCGCCGCCTACGAAAAAATGGCGCAGCGCATAATATCGGCAAAAGAATACCGCCGCCCCGCCGACGAAATTTAAAACCCAAACCCCCGCCGCAAAAGCGCGGCTTTTCAGCGGCGCGCGTCAGGCGGCGGTTTTGACGAACTCTTTTTTGTCGGCAAACCGATAAAGCGGCAATTGCGATTTCGGCAGGGGGGCGAGGGGCATTCCGCCGGCGAATCGTTCGCGCGCGGCGCGGATTGCTTCCGCGGATTCGTCAACGCCCATCCATTTGCGCCCCAATTCTTGCGCCGCCTGCAGCGTTGTTCCGGAGCCGCAAAAACAATCCAACACCCAGTCGCCGGGGTCGGACGACGCGCGGATGATTGTTTTCAGCATTTCCATGTTTTTTTCCGTCGGATACGAGGGATACGGCGGGTCTTTAAATTCCCATACATCCTGCCGCTTTTTTCCCGCGCGCTCGTCGGCGTATATTTTCTTGCGCGGCACGCCGTTCGCCGACCATTCAATTAAACCTTGCCGCCGCCATTCTTCCAGTTTTTCCGGCGCGACGCGCCAGTGCCTGCCTTCGGGCGGCATTAATCCGCTCCATTCTTTTCCCGTCGCGCCCGCGCGGGTTTCGCCGGGGGCGTGCAGGGGAATAGTCGCGTAACGCCGCCCGTCGCCGTCCGTTTTATTAAAATGCCGCGCCGCGTCATCCGGCGAAAAAAGCACCTCGGAACCGTTCCACTTTCCCGCGGATGTTTTGCCGTAAAACAAAATCATGTCGCGGATGTTGCCGTAGGCGCGGCGTTCAAAGTTTTTCGGATTGCATTTAATCCGCGCGATGTCGTTGCGGAAATTTTCCGCGCCGAAGACGCCGTCCATCATCACCTTGACATAATGCCCGATTTTGCAGTCGGTGTGCAGATAGATGGAGGCCGAGTCCGCCATCAGTTCGCGGACGAGAACCAGCCGCTTTTCCAAAAAGCGCAAAAAGGCGTTGCCGGTCAGCCGGTCGCGGTAGGCGAGCGCGCCGCCGCCGCGGCTCACGGTGCTGGTTCGCTTTTCGCCGACGACAAAATCATTGTTCGTCGCAAACGGCGGGTCGGTGTAAACCAGCCCGACTTTCCCGCGCATCCCGCACTCGGCGAGCAAGTATTCCAAAAACGGCAGATTATCCCCGTGCGCCAGAATGTTCGGCGCGGCGGGCGCGGCGACGGTTTCGGCGTTCACAACTGATACAGGAATTCGCGCAAGACCAGGGCGCTCATAATGTTGCGGCGGCGGTGCTTCACGGTTGCTTCCCGGTGCATTTTGCTTTCGCCCTTAATATACACCACGCCGTCCAGAATCGCGACGGTTTCCGCGCGGCATTTTGCGCACAATGTGGTTATGGAGTCGTTGAATTGGGCGTTTTGATGTCCGCCGGCGTCGGTTAAAAACTTCGCCTCGCCGATGACATATTTGCCGTTGAACCGCGCGACAAAATCCAGCCCCTTGCCGCCGGCGTAGCCCAAGTGTTCGGCGGCGAATGTTTTCATCTCGGCGTCGCCGGCGTCCAAAACGGCGTTCTCTTTTGTCGCCGCGAATTCTTCCGTCCCCACGGGGACCACGCCCAAACTGCCTTTGCGCAGCCAGTTGCGAAACATTTGCCCGATTTGCCGGTTGGTCTCTTTGGCTTCGCTGCTGCGCTCGCGGATTTTGTTCAGCCAGATTTCGTACAGCCGCCCGCAGATGCGCGCGACCGTCTTCGGGTTGCGGGCAATCGCGGATGTGTCCCGCCGCAGATAGGCGACATAGGAATCTTTGACGGGAAACAAATCCAGCGCCAGCGCGCTGCGGATGAGCGCGGCGTTGTCTTTTTTTGCGAACGATTCTTCCACTGCCGCCCAAACTGCGGGGTCAATTTGCCGCATTCCTTCCGGGACGGTCGGATACACGGCGAACAATTCGTCCAGATAGTTTTCCTGATTGGCAAAAGCGACGCTCCTCGCCAGCCAGAAATTCATCGTCTTTGCCGCCGTCATTTTTTTATTTTATCAGAAGGGCGGCTACGGGGGCGTAGGTTTTTCGGTGGGCGGGGCAGGGGCCTTTTTGGGCGAGGGCGCGGAGGTGGGCGGGGGTGCCGTATCCTTTGTGTTCGGCGAAGCCGTAGCCGGGGCGGGTTTTTTCCAAATCGCGCATCATTTTGTCGCGCGCGGTTTTGGCGAGGATGGAAGCCGCCATTATTTCCCGCACTTTTGCGTCGCCGCCGATTATCGCGCGCGCGGGGTAGGGCAAATCGGGGGCGAAGTCGCCGTCTACGAGGACGACATCGGGGCATATCGGAATTTGCGCGACGGCGCGCTGCATTGCGAACATTGTCGCGCGGCGAATGTTGTAACGGTCTATTTCTTTTTCGTCGGCGAGGGCGACGGCAAAGCACAAACTTTCCTCGCGGATGATTGCGGCGAGTTCTTCGCGGCGGTTTGCGGGGAGTTGTTTGGAATCGCGCAGCCCGGATATTTTGTTTCCGCCGAGGACGACGGCGGCGGCGACGACTGCGCCGGCGAGGGCGCCGCGCCCGGCTTCGTCCACGCCGCAAACAAATTCTTCTTCGGCGACGGTCGCGCTTGTCATTTTTGTTTCAGCATTGCGAGCGCGAAATCCGCCGCGGAATTTTGCGAAGAAAGCATCGCGCGCATCGGCGCGAAGGCGGCGCGCATTGTTTCGCGGCGCGGTTGTTCGCGCGCGAGTTTTTCCATTTCCGCCGCGATGTGTTCGGGGCGCGCTTCGTTTGCGCCGATGAATTCGGGCGCGACAAATTTTCCGGCGAGTATGTTCGGCAAACTGAAAAAGGGAAGATAAAACCGCCGCAATCGCGCAGTAAATTCCGCGGCGCGCGAGGGGCGGTAGAAAACGACCGAGGGCGTTTGCGCGAGCGCGGCTTCCAAAGCGACAGTCCCCGATTTGACCGCGGCGACATCGGCCGCGGCAAGCGCGATCGCGGCCGAAGGCGCGAGTATGCAGCCGGGCAGGAAATTGTTTAATTTTGCTTCGGCGTTTTTGTCGGCGGCGGCGGAAACAAAAACACGGTTGCGGTTGCCGTTGTTTTTTTGCAGTAAGGAAACCGTTTGCGCCGTCAGCGGCAGGTGTTCTTTTAATTCCTGCGGACGGCTGCCGGGCAAAAGCGCGAACACTTCCGCGTTTTCGCCGATATTCAATTGTTGCCGCGCGTCAGTGCGCGCGACGGGTTTTTTTGCCGCCAGTGGATGCCCGGCGAAAAGCGCGGTTGTCGCCGCGTTTTTGTAGCATTCGGGTTCAAAGGGTAGCATGCACCAGATTTGTTCAACGGCGGCGGCGATTGTTTTTATTCTTTGGCTGCGCCACATCCACACCGTGGGGCTGCCGTATTGCGCGGTTTTGCAGCCGCATTTGCGCGCGCGGGCGGCGAGGGGGATATTAAAATCGGGCGCGTCAATTCCGACGAAGAGCGCGGGGCGGCGGCGCGCGATTTCGGCGAGCATCGCGGCGCGGGCGGAAAGAATGCGCGGCAGTTTTGCGAAGACATCGGCGTAGCCCATCACGGAAAGCGCGGCGGAATCGGCGACGCATTCGCATCCGGCCTGTTTTGTTTTTTCGCCTCCCATTCCGGAAAAAACGGCTTCGGGGAGCGCGCTTTTAATTTGCGCAATCAATTCGGCGGCGAGGATGTCGCCGGAGGGTTCCGCCGCCGAGACGACAACGCGCATTGCGGTTTCGCCCGCTTTATCCGCCGCGCGCGGGGCGGATGAGATTCAAATCGGGCAGCGACAAAAAAGCGGAAAGCGCGGACAGTTGTTTCGTTTTGTTTTCCGCCGCCATTGTTTTAATTTGCTTCGCCGCTTCTGCGAGCGGCAAGCCGCCGCGGTATAAAACGCGAAAGGCGCGGCGCAAAAGTTTTATTTCTTCTTCGCTCGCGCCGCTTCGCTTTAATCCGACGCCGTTTATTCCGACGACTCCGCCGGCGCAGCGCGAAAAAGGGGGGATGTCCTGCCGTATTTTTTCGCCGCCGCCTATCATCGCGCCTTCGCCGATGCGCGAGAACTGCTGAACGAGCGCGCCGCCGCCGATAATCGCGCAATCGCCGATTGCGACATGCCCGGCGATTTGCGCGGCGTTTGCGACTACTGTGTCGTCGCCGACTATGCAGTCGTGGGCGATGTGGGAATAGGCCATAAGCAAATTGCCGTTGCCGATTTTTGTTTCGCCGCCGCCGCCTTTTGTGCCGCGGTTGACAAAACAATATTCGCGGAAGGTGTTGCCTTCGCCGACTATGAGCGATGTTTTTTCGCCTTGGTATTTTTTGTCCTGCGGCTCGCCGCCGAGCGAGCAAAAAGGAAAGACGCGGTTGTTTTTTCCGAATCGCGCGCCCTCCCACAAATACGCGTATGCGCCGATTTCGCAGTTTTCGCCGAGGGCGACGCCGCCTTCAATAATCGCGCCTTTGCCGACGGCAACGGACTCGGCGATCTCGCAGTTTTCGGAAACCGACGCATCTTCGGCGATTTTCGCCATTTCTTTTTTAACGCGGGGGGAGGAAAAAACTGGTAAGCACCGCTTCGCAAGCGCGCTCGCCGCCGACTTCGGCCTGCGCGGAAAAGCGCAGCATATTTCCGCGGCGGCGCGCGAGTTCGGCGCGCATAACGAGCGCGTCCCCCGGGATTACCTGCCGGCGAAAGCGGCAATCGTCCACTCCGGCGAGCACCATCAGATGGTCTTTTTTGCCTTCGCTTTCTTCGCGGAAGGATGCGAGCGCGAGCAGCCCGCAAGTTTGCGCGAGCGCTTCAATCATCAGCACGCCGGGCATCAGCGGCTTTTGCGGAAAATGCCCGGCAAAAAACGGCTCCGACGCCGTGACATTTTTCAGCGCGGTTATTGTTTTTCCGGTTTCCATTTGCGTGACCTTGTCCACCAGCAAAAAGGGATAGCGGTGCGGCAGCGCGCGCATTATGTCTTCTATGTCCATCATTTTCCTCCGCGGCCGCGCCGCTTTTTGCTTTCGGTTTCGCGCTGCCATTCGGCGAGGCGGCGGCGCCATTTAGTTGCGGCGATTGCGGGCCAGACGGAAGACACCGTTTCGCCGGCGCCGACATCGCGCACCACTGCCGAAGAGCCGCCGACTGTCGCGCCTTCGCCGATGACGATATGTCCGTTTATGTCCGCGGCCCCGCCGATTAAACATTTTTCGCCGATGACTGCGCTGCCGGCGATTCCGACGCAGCCGCAAACAACCGTGCCGTTTCCGATTTGCACATTGTGTCCGATTTGCACGAGGTTGTCTATTTTGACTCCGTCGCCGACGACGGTGTCGTCCAATGTTCCGCGGTCTATGCAGCTGTTCGCGCCGATTTCCACATCGTCTCCGAGTATTACGCGCCCCTGATGCGGTATTTTAATTTGTTCGCCGCCGTCGGCGACAAAGCCGAAACCGTCCGCGCCGAGGACGACTCCGGAATGCAAAATGCATCGTTCGCCGACTACGGTGTTGTGATACAAAACTGCGCCGGGCAAAATGCGGGTGTTTTTTCCGACGACGCATTCGCGCCCGACAAAAACATTCGCGCCGAGAAAAACCCCCTCGCCGATTGTTGCGCCGCTTTCCACGACGCTGCCTGCGCCGGCGGTTATTGCTTTTTCCAATATGGCGTCTTCGGCGACGGATGCGAGCGGCGAGATTCCGGCGGGCGGCGGCGGCGGCGGCGCGAGGAATTGGCAAAGCCGCGCAAAATACGCCCGCGGCGCGCGGGGGACAATCCATTTCGGTATTTCGGTTTTATGCGCGTTTTCGCGCGCGAGCAAAACTGCGGACGCGCGGCAGTTTGCGAGCGCGCTTTCTCCGGCGCGCGATTCATAAAAAGCGATTTCCCCTTCGCCCGCGTTTTTGAGCGAGGCGACGGCGCGAATGCGGACTTCGCCGCCGCCTTCGCATTCCCCGCCGAATTGTTTTGCGATATCCGCGAGCGCGGGCATATTTTCAGATGTCCGCTTTTGTTTTTTTGCGGGGGCGCGCGGTCACTGTTGTTCAGCCGTCCAGTTTTGCTTCTTTGTCAAAGCGTTCAATCACTTCGTCGGTGATGTCGGCGTTGGGGCTGGCGTAAAACAAAATGCTGTGCGTGAGCGCGCGCCCGGCGACGGGCAGGGCGATGAAGGGGTTTAGCACGATGTCTATCTTGCGCTCTTTTGCGATTTCCTCGATGATTTTCGCGAGCGCGGTGTCTATCACTTTGCGCCGTTCCTGAAAGCGGAGGTCGCGGTCTTCGGCGAGCGCGCGGCGGTCGCGTTCAAACTGGCGCAGCGTCGCGGTGATTTCGGCGGCGCGCGCTTCTTTTTCGGCGTCGCTGAGGGCGAGCTCTTCTTTTTGCAGCGCTTCGCGTTTTTCGCGTATTTCGCGGTCCAGTTGCTGCAGCGTTTCGGTGCGCTCGCGGAAGTCGGCGTTTATTTTGTCGCCGACGGCTTTAACGAGTTTGGACGCGCTGTATACGCGGTCAATGTTGACGAAGGCCGCTCCGCCCTGGGCGAAGGCGGGGGCTGCGGTAAAAAAGGCGAGCAACAATGCGGCGCATTTGGTTTTTTTCACGGGGTGGTTTCTCCTTTTCGGGGTTGTTGTTTAAAAAGTGCTGACGGCGAATTGGAACGCCTGCGTTTTGTCGCCGGGCTTTTCGCGCAGCGGGCGGACATAGGAAAAGCGCAGCGGGCCTATCGGCGAGAGCCAGCGCAATTCCAGACCGCCGCTGGCGCGGAAGGGGCCGAGGCGCGCGGCTTTGTCAAAACCGCCGACGGCGCCGGCGTCAAAGAAAGGCGCGAGAAATATTTTTTGCGTTCCGAAAAACTTTGTTTCTATCGGGAGTTCGGCCGTGCCGTACATGCGCGATTTGCCGCCGATGGCGCGGTCGCCTTCGCGGAATGCGCCGATGGAGCCGGCTTCAAAGCCGCGCAAAGAGGAAGTCCCCCCCAGAGTGTAGCGTTCAAAAAAGGGAAAAACATCGCCGCCGTAGGAGCCGCCAAAACCCATCCCCGCGCGCAAATGCAAAATCGGCTTTGTCGGAATGAATTTAATTTTGCGGTAGTAATCGTGAAGGTAGTCGGCGCGGTAATAGCGCAAATCAAAAACCGGCAGTCCGGCGGCGGTGTCAATGCGCAGCCGCTGCCCGAGAGTCGGCAATGACGCGGAATCGCGGGTGTCGTAGCTCAGGTCAAACTGCAATTCGGCGATGTCGTATTCGGTGCCGTGTTTTTCCCGAAACGGCTGATAAGCGTCGGCGAGTCCGGTCGGATTGTCCAGCCGCGTTTTTTTGTATGCGGCGCGGACGAAGTATTTCCCGTCGTCGACAAAAGGAAAGCCGTAACCGTAAGAAACGCGGTAACCGTCAATGCGGTAGTCGGAGGAACCTTCCGCCGGTTTGTTTTCGTCGTAGGCGGCGGCGAAATGGCGGGAGACGCCTTCCACGGTGTGATAGGGCTGGTCCAGCCCGACGGAAAATGATTTTTCGGTGTCGGAATATCCGGCGGCGGCGCGGAAGTCGTCGCCGGAGCCGAATATGTTCGGCGCATTAAATCCGGCATTAAAGGAAACGCCGCCGTCCGTCCCGAAGCCGGCGCCGACGCGCACATCGCCCAGCCCGCCTTCGTCAACGGTAACAATCAAATCCACGGAATCGCGGTCGCCTTCCACGGGGACGATTTCCACGCGCACATCGCGGAAGTATCCCAGCCGCCGCAAACGCCGGCGCGAGCTTTCCACTTTCGCGCGCGAATAGGTCTCGCGTTCCAACTGCAAAAACTCGCGCCGCAAAACTTCGTCCGCCGTTTGTTCGTTGCCGACTATGTCTATCCGCCGCACCTGCATTTGCGCGCCCGGAAAAGCGGAAAACACCGCGCGCACTTCGCCTTTGTCGTCGTTCAGTTCGGTTTCAAAATCCACGCGCGCGAGGGCGTGACCCAAATCCTGCAAATGCTCGCGCAACGCGTTCGCGGTTTCCACGGCGCGCTCGCTGCTGTATATTTCCCCTTCGCTTTGCAATGCGAATTCGGAAAAGGGTTTTTGCGCGTGTTCGGCGCCTTCTTCCAAGACATATTCCGAGACCGCGTAGGGCCGCCCCTCGCTTATAAAAAGCGTTATCCGTATTCCGGTTTTTTCCTCGTCCAAGACGGCGTCCCTTCCGCTCACGGCGAATTTGAGATAGCCGTTTTCCAAATACAAAGTGCGTATGCGTTCAATGTCGGAATCCAGCCGCGCCTCCGAATAACGGTAGTCGTCGCTGAAATAATTAAAAAGCCCGCGCGGTTTCATTTCCATCAGCCGCCGCAGCGTCCAGTCGCCGAATTCCTCGTTGCCTTCAATGGCGATTTCGCGCACGGCGACTTCCTCGCCCTCGTCAATCTCAAACAAAACCTGCACGCGGTTGCGCGGCAAAGGCGAAACGACAACGCTCACAGACGCCCGGTAAAAATGCCGCGATTCGTAAACCTCTTGAATCCCCGCCGCCGCTTCGGCCGCGACGCTGCGGTCAAAAACGCGCGCTTTTGCCAGCCCGCGCTCGCGCAGCAATTCCAAAACGCGCTCTTCTTCCAATTCCTCCAAACCGGAAAAACGGATTTCGGCGACGACCGGATTTTCGCTCACGCGCACGACCAGCACATTGCCGTCGCGCAAAACTTCCACCGACTTAAAGTATCCGCTGCGGTACAGCTCCCGCAACAATGCGGAGGCGTCGGCGGCGGAAAAGGAATCCCCCACTTCAATATTGAGACGGTTAAAAACAACCCCCGGGTCAAAGCGGCGCAGCCCTTCCACGCGCACATCGCCGACGGCGAACTCGTCGGTAACGCTTTCCGTTTGCGCCGCCCCCGGCGCGGCGAGCGCGAGCGCGAGCAGCAGCGCGGGCAGCCGGCGGCGGAGTGTCAGCCCCACAGTTTCAGCATATCGTTGACGATGACAAACAGCATAAGTGCCAGCAAAAAAGCGCCGCCCGCCCTGCCCAGCGCCGCCAGAAAAGCGGGCGAAAACGGCTTGCGCCGCGCCGCCTGCATTATACACACAACCATCTGCCCCCCGTCCAAAAGCGGCAGCGGCAAGAGATTAATCGCCGCCAAACTCGCCGATATGAACGCCAGAAATTGCAGCCACTGCAAGAAACCGTCCTCCGCGGCAGTCCCCGCCGCCGCCGCGATTCCAATCGGGCCGCTGAGATTATCCGGCGAAATGTCCCCCTTGATGATATGCCCCAGCACCGAAAAAGTCCGCGCGACATATTCGCCGCTGCGCCGCGCTCCCGCCGCCATCGCCGCGAAAAAACCCAAATGCAAAGTCGCCCGCATTTGCGCCAGTTTCTCCGGCAGGAAAACCGGCGAAACCCCCAACACCCCCGCCCGCCGTCCCCCCCGAATGCGCTCGCCGATGACAGCCGTCAACCGTATCTCCTCCCCGTCGCGCCAAACGACCACCGCCGTCTCCTCGTTCGGGCGCGCGGCGACGGCAGTCCGCAAATCCGACCAGCCGTCAATGACCGTCTCCCCGACGACAACGACGACATCCCCCGCCCGCACCCCCGCCCGTTCCGCCGCGCTGCCGGCGACGACCAGCGAAATCTCCGGCGACAAATACCCGTCGTCGGGGAACATCCCCAGCGCCGAAAACACCCCGCCGTCAATCGCCCCCACGCCAACAGTCCCCGGCGCAAAAACCCGCCGCCCGCCGTTGCGCAGTTGCAAAACCATCTCCTCCTCGCCGAGAATGGCATCCGTCATCAGTTCCGCCGCCTGCCGCCAGAGGACGGTCTCCTCGCCGTTCACTGCCGCGATTTCGTCCCCCCGCCGCAGCCCCGCATTCGCCGCCGCCCCGCCCTCGGCGACTTTCCCGACCGTCGGCTTCAAACCGATTTCCCCCCCCAGCGCCAGCAGCGCCGCCAGAAACGCCGAGAGAACAATGTTCGCAAACGGTCCGGCGGCGAAAACGATAAACCGTTCCCAGTTGCTTTTGCCTTCCAGCGATTCGCTTTCGGGCAGTCCCGCGCGCCGCGCCGTTTCCAGGTCCAGCATCTGCACATACCCGCCGAAGAGTATCGGCGCCAGCACCCACTCCGTCCCGTGCTTGTCCTCCTTTTTCCAAAGCGGCTTGCCGAAGCCGACCGAAAAGCGCAACACCCGCACTTTGAAAAGCCGCGCCGTCAGATAATGCCCGCACTCGTGCACAAAAACCGCGACAACAATAATCGCCGCAAAAGAAACCAAAGCCGTCAGCGCGTTCACACCGCCGTCCCCCGCGCGTTTATGAATGCGGTCACGGTATCGTCCCTTGTCTGTATGGATTCGTTCACAGTGTCATCTCCAACGCCGCCCGCCGAGCAATCCCATCCATCTCCCGCAATTCGGTCAACCCCCCCCCCATCTTTGATGGGGGTGGTTGGGGGGGGGAAACTCCCATCTGTCCCCCGACAACTGTCCCCCGACAACTGTCCCCTGACAACTGTCCCCCATACCTCTCCAAAACCTCAGCATTAATCCGAGCAATGTCAGTAAAACGAATCCCCCCCCCCAAAAACCGCGCGACCGCCGACTCATTCGCAGCCGAAAGCACAGCCGGCGCCGCCCCCCCTGCCGACAGCGCGCGATAGGCGAGGGCGAGACAGGGATACCGTTGCGCGTCCGGCTCCGCAAACTCCATCGCCGAAAACTGCCGCCAGTCCGGCGTCCGCCCCGCCCCGGGCAAGAACTCCGGCCAAAAAAGCATCCGTCCCACCGGCAGCCGCATATCGGCGGCGGATATGTGCATCTTCACGCTGCCGTCGGCAAACTCCACCAGCGCGTGCGCCAAACTCTGCCGGTGAAGGACGACCCCAATCCGTTCCGCCGCCGCCCCGAAAAGCACCGACGCCTCAATGATTTCCAGCGCCTTGTTCATCATCGTCGCCGAATCCACGGTAATCTTCGCCCCCATCGTCCAGTTCGGATGCGCAAGCGCCATCTCCGGCGTAACCGCGTCCAACTGCGAAAGCGGAACATCCCGCGCCCCCCCGCCGGACGCGGTGAGCCAGAGTTTTGCGTAATCGCCGCCGCCCGCCAGCAGTTCAAAGAGTCCCCAGTGTTCGCTGTCAATCGGCAGTATTGCGCCGCCGCTCTCCCGCGCCGCGCGCATGATCATCGCCCCGCAAAAAACCAGCGCTTCCTTGTTCGCCAGCAGCACCCTCTTCCCCGCCCGCGCCGCGGCCAGAACCGGCGCCGCCCCGCTCGCCCCGGCTATCGCCGCAACGACCGTCCCGCAATCTTCCGCCGCCGCTTCTTCCTCCACCGCCTTCCCGCCCCCGCGCACGGCAACACCCTCCCCGCGCAAGGCAAGCCGCAGCCGCTTCGCCGCAACGGTGTCGGCGAGAACCGCCCGCCGGGGTTTGAATTCCCGGCACAACTTTTCCAGCGCCTCATCGTCCCCCCCCGCCGCCAGCGCCGTCACAGAAAAGGCATCCGGCCGCGAGCGAACAACATCCAAAGCCGCCCCCCCCACGCTCCCCGTAGCCCCCAAAACACAAACCCCCCGCATCTCAGCCACCCCCCCCCGGCCACGGTCTCGTTACACCTCTCCAGAGGTGTAACGCATCCAAAAATAGCGGGCGTCCCCGCCCGCTCAAATTCTTTACCCCCCGCCGCTTGCGGTGGGGGGTCGGAGTTTGCCGCCCGTCAGGGTGGCAAACTCCGGGGGGGTGGAATGCGCCTTTGCAATAACTCACCAAAACCACCACTCCCCCCTACTGCGAAAGCAAAGCAGCAAAAGGCAAAGCCGGAAGCATCGCATCCAGACGGTCAATCACCCCCCCGTGCGCTCCCAACCACCGTCCGCTGTCCTTGACCCCCGCCTGCCTCTTAAGCAAAGAAGCAAACAAATCCCCCAGCACCGAAAGCACAACCAAAGCAAAAGCCGCCGCCATCAGCCACGCCGCCGGAGCGGGCGCGTAGTCGTTTGCCGAAACGAAAGCCGCCGCCGCCAGCACCGCAACAGTCCCCCCGAAAAACCCCTCCCATGTTTTCCCCGGGCTGATTTCCGGCGCCATTTTCGCCCGCCCCAGCGCCTTGCCAAAAAGGTAGGCGGCGGCGTCGGCGAGCGCGACGAGCAAGACCGCCATCGTCAAAATGGCGACATCGTCGGCGAACATCAGCGCCGCCGCCCGCCAAGCGGCGAAGAGCAGTATCATCCCCGCCGTCCGCAAAAACCATCCCGGCAACTTCCCCCGCCGCAGCAACACCATCGGCGCAAGCAACACCCAAAAAAGCGAAGCCGCAGCCAGCAGCGCGTCGCCGGCGACAGTGTCCCCCGCCAGAAGCGCCGTGCCGAGCAAACACAAAATCGCAAAAAGCCCGGCGTAAATAACGCTCGCCTTTTCCGGCAGACCCGAAAGCCGCCCCCATTCCATCGCCGCCGCCGCCGCCGCAGCCAGCGTCGCCGCCTGCCACAAAAACAAATTCCCCGCCCAGAGCAACCCCGCCAAAACGGCGAGCAAGGGAATAGCAACCGCAATCCGTCCCCCCATTTTCACCTTCCGCCGCCGTCCGTTGCGGAAACCTCCGCCGAACCGTCCCCCTCCGCAACAGTCCCCCCAACAGTCCCCCCCGCCGAACCGTCCGTCGCCGTCCTCCCGTAACGCCGCTCGCGCGAGCCGTAATCCGCAATCGCCCGCCGCAAATCGTCCTCCCCGAAATCGGGCCACAAAACATCCGTAAAATGCAGCTCCGCGTAGGACAGTTGCCAGAGCATAAAATTGCTAATCCGCTTTTCCCCCCCGCTGCGAATCAACAAATCCGGCGGCGGCAGTCCCCCCGTCGCCAGCCGCGCCGCCAGATTCTCCTCGCTGAATTCCTCCCCCGATTCGCAAAGCCGCCGCGCCGCCCGCACAATATCCCACTGCCCGCCGTAACCCGCCGCGACCAGCACGGTAATCTTCCCCCCGCCCGCCGTCGCCTTTTCCATTGAGGACATCAGCGCGCGCAACGCCGGCGAAAACCGCTCCCGCTCCCCGATAAAAAGCAGCCGCACCCCGGCTTCGCGCAGCGTCGGCTGCCACTTTTCCATCTCCGCAAAAAGCCGCATCAACCCCGCGACCTCCTCCTCCGGGCGCTGCCAATTCTCCCGGCTGAACGCAAACAGCGTCAGATGAGCGACCCCCTCGCGCAAACAATTCTCCACCAACATTCGCGCCGCTTCCAACCCCCGCCGGTGTCCTTCCAACCGAGGCAACCCCGACCGTTGCGCCCAGCGCCCGCTGCCGTCCATAATCACCGCAATGTGCCGCGGCAGTTTTTTTTCACCCACACCGTTGCCACTGTTGCCACTGTTACCGTCCCCCGCCATCACTCCCCCATCAACTCCCGCTGCTTCGCCGAAACCGCCTCGTCAATAGCGGCGACGGCAGTATCCGTAATCTTGCCGGTTTTTTGTTCCAGCGCGCGCCCTTCGTCCTCGCCCAGCGTTTTTTCCTTGACCTTGCTTTTGATGTCGGCGATGACCTGCCGCCGGATGTTGCGCGCCGCCACCCTCGCCGACTCCCCCTCGCGCGCCGCAATCTTGCCGAGCTCGCGCCGCCGCTCCTCCGAAAGCGGGGGGACGGCAACCCGCACCAGCGCGCCCTGCAGCGCCGGATTCAACCCCAACCCCGAATCCCGCACCGCCTTCTCCACGGACTCGGCGTTTTGCTTGTCCCACACCGTAACCAACAGTGTCCGCGCGTCCGAAGCGGCGACCGATGCGACCTGATTCAACGGCATCTCCGTCCCGTAACAGCGCACGACAACACCCTCCAACATCTCCGCCCGCGCCCGCCCGGAACGCATCTTCCCAAGCCCCGCCCGCAAAGCCGCCAGCGTCTTATCCATCCGCTCCCCCGCCGCCGTAGCAATGTCCCCCTCCCCCGTCATAGCCAAACCAGCAATACCCCCCGCCGCTTGCGGGGGGGGGGGTCGGAGAATACCCCGACGACGAAGTCGGCGGGGGATGCTCCGGGGGGGTGGGGGGCGACCGTAGAGCAACGGTTGCGGCCGAAGTTAATGGATGCCCTCCACCCCCCCGGAGGGTTGCCGCCCCCCTGGGGCGTGGGGGACGCCAAACTCCGACCCCCCCCCCGCAAGCGGCGGGGGGTATAGTTAATGTATCGGCGGCAATTTTAGCGAGGCAGTATTGCGCACGGCGGAAAATGTAGAATCAAAGCGATGAAAAGGCGCTGGCGCACGCCCCTCTTTGCGGTTTGCCTCGCGCCGCTTGCGGCGGCGGCGGCGCCGGGCGTCCCCGGCGCCTTTGCCGCTCCGGCGGCGGGGCTGTATTTGCTGATGCGCTCCGGCGGCGGCGGGCGGCAAAACGCCCTCGGGCGCGCGCTCGCCGCTTGCGCGCTGATGGCGGCGGCGCTTTCTTCGTGGCTTTCGCTTTTTGCGCTCTGCCTGCTCGCCGCGGTGTTTGTCACCGAAACCCTGCTCAACCCCGCGCCCGCCGCACGCCTCAGCCGTTTTCTGGCGGCGCTTTTGTGTTTGCAAATCACACTCGCCGTCTCCTTCGTCCCCGAACAAACGACGGGGCTGGCGCTCGCCGGCGACGCGACAAACTTCGCCGTCGCCTCCGGGCTGCTCGCCGCCGCCACGCTCGCCGACAGCCGCATTCGCGCGCCGGGGACGCCCATCGCCGACCCGCTGCTCGTCGCCATTCTCACGCCGGTCTTTTTTGCCTTCGTCGTAACCGTCGCCCTCCTCGCCAAAACACTGCCGGCGCCGGCGGCGGTCGCGCTCGCCGCATCCGGCTTTTGCCTGACACTGGCGGCGGTCGCGATGCTTATCGCGCCCTTCACTTCGCGGCAGTCGGCGATTTCCTCGCTCAGTTACGCTTTTTCCTTGGAGGCGCCGCTGGAAGATTGGCTGCGCGATTTGTCCGCCGCGTCGCGCCGCGAAGCCGACGCCGAAAACTTCACCGCCGCCGCAATGCACCGGCTCTTGCAAACGCCCGGCGTCATCGGCGTGGAATGGCGCATTGACGACTGGCGCGAAAGCGAAAACAACCCCGCCGCAAAAAATGCGAACGACGATAACGATGACGACAATGACGGTAACGGTGACGGTAACAACAACGACAACGACGCCGACAACGGTAACAATGAAACCAAAAATAAAAGCAAAACTAAAAGCAAAACTGAAAAAAATCCCCCCGCGCACACATCCGGCATTGTCCTCGGCGACGGCGTGCGCGTGGACAGTCCCCCTTTGCGGATGCAGGTGTTCACCCGCCGCCGCCTTTCGCCGTGGGCGTGGTTTAACTATCACATTCTTGCGCGCGCCCTCGCCGAGCATATCCTCGCAAAGCAGCGCGAGGAGCGGCATCGCGCGCACAACCTCAGCCGCGCCGTTCACGAATCGGGCGCGCGCATCACGCACGACATCAAAAACATACTGCACGCCCTCGCCGCCCTCGCCGATTGCGAAAACGACACTCTCGTCCGCCGCCAGTTGCCCGAACTGCGCCGCCGCCTGCAAAGCGCGCTGGACAAACTCCGCACCGGCGAAGACGAAAGCGAAGAAGAAAAAACCGCCGCCGCCGATGTGTGGTGGCGCGAGGCGCGCGCCCGTTTCGCGCATTTGCCGGTCGCCTTTTCCGGCGGCGAAGAAGGCGAAAGCGCGCCGCTGCCGATGGCGCTTTTTGACCGCGCGCTGGACAACTTCGTGGACAACGCCCTCGCCAAACGCGCCGCCGAAGGCGAACAGGTGACGGTCACGGCGGCGATGAGCGAGGAAGGCGGCAAAGCCGGATTGCGCGTGTGCGACACCGGCAAAGCCGCATCGCCCGCTTTGACGCATCAGTTGTTTAAGACACCGGTGCCTTCGGCAAACGGCTTCGGCGTTTCGCTCTATCACCTGAACAACCAAGCCGCCCGCCACGGCTACCGCGCCGAGTTGGCAAACAACACAGACGGCGATGTAGTGTTCGCCCTCACCCCGCAATGAAAATTGCAACAACAAAAGCAAAGACAATGACAACGGCGAAAAGGGCAACGGCGGCAACCCCCCCCCAACCCCCCCCATCAAAGATGGGGGGGGGGTTAATTTGTTTTAAGGGAGCTTTATACCCCCCCCCATCTCTGATGGAGGGGGCGGGGAGGGGGCAACCCCAAAAAAAAGGGCGTCCGCAAAAAAACCCCCCGCCCAAAAACCCCAGCAACCACTCCCCCCCAAAAAATGGCGGTTCAGCATAGACCGCGGCGGCACCTTCACCGATGTCGTCGGCGTTTCCCCGCAGGGAAAAATCCGCATCGGCAAAACCCCCTCCGCCGCCGCCGACGCCGGATTGAAAATCGTCCGCGAGTGGCTGAACCTCCCCGAAAAAGCAAAAATCCCCCGCGCCCTAGTCGGCGAAATCCGCGTCGGCTCCACCATCTGCACCAACGCCCTGCTGGAACGCCGCGGCGAAAAGACCGCCGTCGCCGTCACCAAGGGATTCCGCGACGCCCTCGTCATCGGCGACCAAACCCGCCCCGCGCTTTTTGACCTTGCCCCGCGCCGTCCCCCGCCGTTGTGGGCGCGCGCCGCCGAGATTGACGAGCGCACCGGCGCAAACGGCGAAGTCGTCCGCGCCCCGAGTCCCGCCGCCGCCGCCGCACAACTCCAAAAACTCCGCGCCCGCGGATTCCGCACACTCGCCGTCGCCTTCGTCCACGGCTGCAAATACCCCCGCCACGAAAAAATCGTAACCCGCATCGCCCGCAAAATCGGATTCCAAACAGTCGTCCCCTCCCACGAAGCGGCGGCGTTGATGAAGTTCATCCCCCGCGCCCAGACCGCCGCCGCCGACGCCTACCTCGCCGCCGCACTCGCCCAATGGTCGCGCGCCCTGCGGCAGAAATGCGAAAGCGGAGTCCGCCTCCTCTTTATGCATTCCGGCGGCGACCTCGCCGAAATCCAAAACACCCGCGCCGTGCAAACCGTCCTCTCCGGACCCGCCGGCGGCGTAGTCGGAATGCGCCGCGCCGCGCAAAACGCCGGATGCAAACTCGCCCTCGGAGTGGATATGGGCGGAACCTCCACCGATGTCGCCCTCGCCGACGCCGCCGCCCCGCCCGCGCTGCGATGGGAAAACACAGTCGCCGGCGCGCCCCTGTTCGCGCCGATGCTGGACATCCACACAGTCGCCGCCGGCGGCGGTTCCGTCGTCCGCTGGCAGGACGGACGCTTGCTCGTCGGCCCCCGCTCCGCCGGCGCCAACCCCGGACCCGCCTGTTACGGCAGAGGGGGACCGCTCACCGTCAGCGACTGCAATGTCGTCCTCGGCAAACTCCGCGCCGAATATTTCCCGCAAGTTTTCGGCGAGAGCGGCAACTCCCCCCTGTGCGAGGAATCCGCCCGCCGACTGTTCGCCGACTTGGGCAAAAAAACCGGCGCAGACCCGCAAACACTCGCGCTCGGTTTCGTCCGCGTCGCCGTGGAGAACATGGCCGGCGCCGCCCGCCGCATCGCCGCAGCGTCCGGCGCCGACATTCGCAAACGCGCGCTCGTCGGCTTTGGCGGCGCGGCGGGTCAACACTTGTGCCTGCTCGCCGAATCCCTCGGCATCCGCCGCGCCCTCGCCCCGCGACAGGCATGCGTCCTCTCCGCATGGGGAATCGGACAGGCAAGCGTCGGCGCGATACGCAGGCGCGCGCTGGAATGCGAAGTGGACGACAACCGTCTCCCCCAAATCTTCGCCGAACTCTGCGCCGAAGCCGAAGCCGCCCTCCCGCCGGACGCCCCCGGAAAGCGAACCGTGCGAAGGTTTTTGCGCTGCCGTTACCGCGGCGTGGAAAGCGCCCTCGCCGTCCAGTGGCAGCCCGGCGCGCGCATAGCCGAACTCTTCGTCCGCGAGCACCGCAAGCGTTTCGGCTGGATACAACCCAAAAAGGAAATCCTCGCCGCCGCCGCCGAAGTCCGCGCCGCCGCCGCCGACCATTCCCCCCCCGCAACCGTCGCCGCCGGGGGGACAGTGCGCGAAGCAAAAACCGGCGAACACCCCGTCCGCTGCGCCCAGGGCGAAATCCAAACCCCCTTCTACGACTGGCGCAAACTCCCCCCCGCCGCAAAGATAAAAGGCCCCGCCGTAATCGCCGACAAGTGGAACACCATAACAATAGAACCCCACTGGCAAGCCCAACAATCCCCCGATGGCACCCTAACCCTAACCCATACCCCCCGCCGCCTTAATCTATACCCCCCGCCGCTTGCGGGGGGGGGTCGGAGTTTGCCGTCCCCATCGCAGATGGGGACGGCAAACTCCGGGGGGGTGGCCTCCCCCTCAAAACAAATCACCCCCCCCCCGCCCCCCCCATCAAAGATGGAGGGGGGGATTTCCCCTTTAAAACAAATCAACCCCCCCATCTCCGATGGGGGGGGCTGGGGGGGGGAAACCCCAAAAAAAGAAACCACAAAACCAGACCCCGCCCTCTTAGAAATCTTCAACAACCGCTTCACCGCCGCCGCCCGCGAAATGGGCGAGGCACTCCGCCAGACAGCGACATCCGTAAACATCCGCGAGCGTCTGGACTTCTCCTGCGCAATCTTTGACGGCAACGGCAACCTCGTCGCCAACGCCCCCCACATCCCCGTGCATTTGGGTTCCATGAGCGAGAGCGCCCGCTTCGTCCTCCGCAACGCCGGCAAAATGCGCGAAGGCGATTGCTTTATGCTCAATTCCCCCTACGCCGGCGGCACCCACCTCCCCGACATCACCATAATCCGCCCCCTCTGGCTAACCAAACAAAACAAATCAACCCCCCCCCCATCTTTGATGGGGGGGCTGGGGGGGGGAAAAACCCCGACCTCCTCCTAGCCGCCCGCGGCCACCACGCCGACATCGGCGGAATATCCCCGGCGTCAATGCCCGCCGAAAGCCGCCGCATAGAGGAGGAAGGCGTCCTCCTCCCCCTCGCAAAAATAGTAGCCGCAGGAAAGTTCGCCGAAAAAACGGCGATGCGCCTGTTCACCGAAGCCCCGCACCCCGCCCGCAATCCGGCGCAAAACATCGCCGACCTCCGCGCGCAAATCGCCGCTCTCGCCGCCGGCGCCGAGGCGATGAAAATCTGCGCGCAAACCTTCGGCGCCGAAGAAACCCTCCGCCATCTGAAACTCGTGCAGGAAAACGCCGCCGCCGCCGCCCGCCGCCTGGTCGCCACGCTGCAAGAAGGCGAGGGAACGGCAACGCTGGACGACGGCTCCGTCATCAAAGTCCGCGCCTACCGCGAAAAGCAAAAAGAAAAGAAAAAAGGAAAGGCGGGCGAAAAAGGCAAAAAAAGCAAAGTTAAAAAAGTTAAATTTGTGCTGGATTTTTCCGGCACATCCCCCCGCCATCCGGCGAACTTCAACGCCCCTCCCGCCGTCGCCCGCGCCGCCGTCATCTACTGTTTGCGCGCGCTGCTCGGCGAAGACATCCCCCTCAACGACGGCATTTTGCGCGCCGTCCGGATCGTCCTCCCGCCCGGTTCAATGTTGCGCCCGCGCGCTCCCGACGCCGTCGCCGCCGGCAATGTGGAAACCTCGCAAAACATAGTCAACGCCGTCTTCGCCGCCCTCGGCGTTTGCGCCGCCGCGCAGGGAACCTGCAACAACTTCACCGTCGGCTTTCCCGGAAAAGGCGCCGACTCCCCCGGAAAGCAATACTACGAAACCATCTGCGGCGGCACCGGCGCCCTCTGGAACCCCCCAAACAAATCAACCCCCCCCCCATCTCCGATGGGGGGGACAGGGGGGGGGAAACTCTTTAACCCCCCCTCCATCTCCGATGGGGGGGGCAGGGGGGGGGAAACCCCAAACAAATTAACCCCCCCTCCATCTCCGATGGGGGGGGCAGGGGGGGGGAAAACCCCAAACAAATTAACCCCCCCTCCATCTTTGATGGGGGGGGTTGGGGGGGGGAAACCCCAAGGAGCCAACGGCGCCGACGCAATGCAAACCCACATGACAAACTCCCGCGCATCCGACCCCGAAGTGCTGGAAACCAACTATCCCCTGCGCCTGTTGGAATTCTCCTTCCGCAGGGGCAGCGGCGGAAAAGGAAAATTCCGCGGCGGAATGGGCGCAACCCGCCGCCTGCTTTTTCTCGCGGAAGGAACCGCCGCCATCCTCTCCTCGCACCGCAAAGTCCCCCCTCCCGGCATTGCCGGCGGCGGCGCGGGAAAAACGGGAATAAACGCCGTCCGCCGCAAAAACGGCAAGACCGAAATCCTCCCCCCCTGCGCCTCCGCCGAAATGCACCCCGGCGACGAATTCACAATAAAAACCCCCGGCGGCGGCGGCGCCGGCAAAAATTAAAAAAAACACCACCCCTCGTTCCCACGCTCATTAATGTGCTATCATCGCCGCGCGCCCAAATTGGGAGTAACGCCAACGAAAAAAGAAAGGACCAAAAAATGACAAAAATCAGGGCGATGATTGTCTGCATTCTTTTGAGCACGCTGACGCTGTCGGCGCCGCCGGCCATGGCCGACCCGAGAATTGAGTGCACCGGGGATCTGGGGTTGAATTGCAAAGAAAAATCCCATGTGCATTGGGAAAAGGTTTTCGCCGTGATTGGCGTGGTTGTCGTTATCGGGGCTGTTATCGGGTCCCGAAATTCCAACTCCCTTATCCCCGGCGCTTCGCCGTCCGCTAACCGTTGGCGGTTTGACGGTGACGGCGGAAAACCCAAGATGACCTACGAATTCTCCGATTCTTTGGAGGCGTCGTTTGGCGTCAGGGATGATTTGGACTACGACGGTGCCGATTTTGGCATCAAATATTCCTTTTAACGCCGGGTAATTCGCCCGCCCGAACTGATAGGTGTCGGCCGCGCCCCTCCGTCGTTGAAATCAATTGGAAACCTGTAAAGGAGTAACCAGCATGCAAAAAATCCTTCCGTCCCTAATAATCGCCGTTCTTGCGGCGACGGTGCTTTCGTGCGCCGGCCCCAGCCGACTTGAGCGCGGAAACTATTTTTACTGCGCTGTCGTGTCGCGCGACCAGGACGACCCCCGCCGGTATTATTCCAGCGTCTTCCGGGGGAATCCGACTGAGTGGAAAACCTACGCATATGATTTTATGCGGACGGTGGAATACCACTACGACGATTCGCAAATGGACAAGGATACCCGCAACTGCTGGGCGTTTTCGTCCGCCGCCGAAGCGCGCAAAGACCGGAGCCGGCTGATAGAAATTGACGCGACCGGACGCCTTCGTCCAATTGAAACCCATTGGAGTCCGTAACCGTTCTCGTCACACCGTCTCCCGTCTCGTTACACCTCTCCAGAGGGAAATGTAACATTTCGTGGAGCTTTTGGGTTTCTTTTTTTCAAGCGGGATAAGGATTTGAGGGGTGTTTTGGCGGTAGATTACTGACCCGTTTCAGTAATCGGA
>JAHRAH010000110.1 GCA_020027345.1 Gammaproteobacteria bacterium
CGCAACGCTTTCGTTGCCCGGGTGGTGTTCAACTACAACCGCACGCGGCTGAAATGCCTAAACCGGCAAACCCCCCTCCAATGCCTGCACAACCAAACGAACACGAACACCTTCGCGGGAATGACAAGGAAAGCGGAAATGACAAAGGTTTTGCGAACACTCCCCACCCCCCCGGAGCATTCCCCGCCGACTTCGTCGTCGGCGAATGCTCCGACCCCCCCCCGCAAGCGGCGGGGGGTATAGTTAGTTACTCCCCCAACTGCAGCGGAATTATCAAACGCCTACCATTCCGCCAGATGCGAAGGACAATCGCCCCCGTCGCCGACTTCAACAGTTTCGCCAAAGCCGCGCGGTCCCCCGCAGCGTGCGTTTTCTGATTGACGACTACAAAAGTAATAATATCCCCCCGCCGCAATTGATTAATGTCCGCCGGCGTTGTTTCCCCGTGCACGATGTCAACGATGCGCACCCCGTGTTCCAACCCCGTGCGTTCTTTTTCCGCGCCGCTCATGTCCTCCAACTTCAACCCCAGCACGACTTCCGAAGGCGCGTCCAGCGCGTCCAAAACCGCGACCACCGAAAGCGTCCCCCCCTCGCGCCAGAGCCCCACCGTCACCCGCTCCCCCGGCGGCAGCCCGCCGATGACCAGCGGCAGGTCGTGCGCGTCCACAATCGCTTCGCCGTTAAAGCGCACGATGATGTCTCCGTCGCGGATGCCCGCCTTTTCCGCCGCGCTTTCCTTGATGACTTCCTGCACCAGCGCCCCTTCCCGCGTTTCCCGCCCCAGCGCCTCGGCGAAGGCGCCCGACACCGCCGAAAAGCGCACGCCCAACAGTCCCCGCCGTATCTCGCCGTCCGCCCGCAGCCGCTTTTGGATGCGCATCGCCACCCCTATCGGTATCGCAAACGACACCCCGGCAAAAGCCCCCGACGCCGAGATAATCTGCGAATTGATGCCGATGACATTCCCCTCCAAATCCATCAACGGTCCCCCCGAATTCCCCGGATTGACCGCCGCGTCCGTTTGGATAAACGGCACATACTGCTCGCTCGGCAGCCGCCGCCCCAGCGCGCTGATAATCCCCGCCGTCACAGTTTGGTCCAGCCCGTAGGGCGAGCCGATGGCGACGACCCACTCCCCCACTTTCAGCGAATCCGAATCGCCGATGCGCACGACCGGCAACTCCCCCTCCGCTTCTATTTTCAGCAATGCGATGTCGGTGCGGCGGTCCAGCCCGACGGTTTTCGCCGGATACTCCTCGCCGCTTTTGAGCGAGACCACAATCTCGTCGGCGTCGGCGACGACATGCGCATTAGTGAGAATGTAGCCGGCGGCGTCAACGATAAACCCCGACCCCTGCGCGAAAGCCGGCGGACGCCCCCGCCGCGGCCCGCCAAACAATTCCGGCGGAAACGGAAAAAACTCCGGCGGCAGCCCCCCCGGCGCCCCCGGCGAAGTCCCCCGCCGCGCCGCCCGCACGCTCACAACCGGCGCGCTATGCTCCTCCACAAGTTTGACAAGAACATCCGTAAAAAAGATATTCCCCCCGCCCGAAGCCGCCGCCGCCGATGACGACGATGACGATGACGACGACGATGAAGCCCGGGACGAAGAGTCCCCGTTATCCTGCGCGACAGTCCCCCCGGCCAAAACCGCGGCCAAAAAAACCAACACCCCCCGCCGAACCATCCCCGCCGCAAACCTCATAACAAAAACAATTATCCCACAACCCCACCGTTAACCCCCCCTCATCTCCGATGGGGGGCAGGGGGGAAACCAGAAGCGACAGTGGAAAACAAATTAACCCCCCCCCCATCTCCGATGGAGGGGGTTGGGGGGGGGAAACCCTGCCTACTCCACCGTAACCGACTTCGCCAAATTCCGCGGCTTGTCAATATCCGCACCCCGAATCTTCGCCGCATAATATGCCAGCAACTGCAAAGGCGGCGCAAAAACAATCGGCGAAATCCATTCACAACCGTCGTCCACCCGCGCAATTTTACGCGCAGCAATGCGCGCCCCGCAGTTTTCCGCAGCCAAAACATACAACCGTCCCCCGCGCGCGGCAATCTCCGCCGCATTCGCCGCCGTCTTTTCCGCCAATGCCCCCCCGGGCGCGAGAACGACAGCGGGCATGTGCGCGTCAACCAGCGCCAGAGTCCCGTGTTTTAGTTCCCCCGCCGCGCAACCCTCGGCGTGAATGTAGGATATTTCCTTAAGTTTCAACGCCCCCTCCAACGCCAGCGGATAATGCCCCCCCCGCCCAATAAACAACACCCCGTCATTAAAAACCTTGTCATTCCCGCGAAAGCGGGAATCCAGCCCGGCCTTTCCTTTTCCCCCGCCCCCCGTCTGGATTCCCGCTTTCGCGGGAATGACAAGCGAGCCCGAATGACAAGAAACAATCTCCCCCGCCCACTTCCGCATCACCCCCTCCAAAAGCAGCGAACCCCGCAACAACTCCGGCAACCTCCGCAGCGATGCAACAATCCCCTTCTCCACCCGCGCAGAAAGCGTCCCCTTCTCCTTAGCAATCCCCAGCGCAAGCAAAAGCAAAACCGTCAGTTGCGCCGTAAACGCCTTCGTAGAAGCGACCCCCACTTCCATCCCCGCCCGCATCGGCAGCGCCCGTCCGCAGTCCCGCGCCAATGTGCTGTCGCTTTCGTTCACAATCGCCAGCAGCCGCGCGCCCTTTTCCTTCGCCGCCGCCGCCGCAGCGATAGTATCCGCCGTCTCCCCCGACTGCGAAACCGCCACAGTCAAACTCCCCCCCGCCCCCGGATCCGCCCGGTAACGGTATTCGCTCGCCACATTCGCCCGGCAGGGCGTCCCCGCAAGCGTCTCCACCCAATACCGCGCCGTCATTGCCGCGTGATAGCTCGTCCCGCAGGCGACAATATTCACGCTCCGGCAGTCCCGCATCGCCCGCAGCAACTCCCCCCCGAAGGCCCCCGTCCGCAGTCCCCCCGTCCGCCCGACAAAATCCGCCATCGCCGCCGCCGCCGCTTGCGGCTGTTCCGCGATTTCCTTCTTCATAAAATGACGGTATCCCCCCAAGTTCGCCGCCGCCCGCGCCGCACCCGTCTGCCGCCACTGCCGCCCCGCGCGCCTCCCCCCGGCGGAAACGATGCGCGCTTTTTCCCCCGCACGCAGCAGCGCGCAGTCGCCGTCGGCAAGATGCAAAACCCGCTTTGCCGCCCCCCCCAGCGCCGGAGCGTCCGAAGAAACAAAGAGCGTCCCCTCCCCCTCGCCCACAAGCAACGGACTCCCCCGCCGCGCGCAAACAATCTCCCCCCGCCCCCGCGCAATCGCCGCCACCGCAAACGCCCCCCGCAACTTCCCCGCCGCCGACCGCATCGCCCGCAAAGAGTCCCCCCCCGCGCGCAAACCCTCAGCGAAGAGATGCGCGATAACCTCGCTGTCCGTCTGCGTCCGAAACCGCCGCCCCCGCCCCCGCAACTCCGCCCGCAATTCATCGTGATTCTCAATAATCCCGTTGTGAACGATAGCCGCACCCCCCCCCGCAAGAATCGGATGCGCATTCCTCTCCGTCGGCGCGCCGTGCGTCGCCCAGCGAGTGTGCCCAATCCCCGCCGCAATCGCGTCAACAGTCCCCCCCCCGAAACCCCCGAAACCCCCCGCCCGCGCCGCCTCTTTTAACTTTGCGACGCGCCCGCTGACGGCAAGCCGGCGAACCCCCCCGCCGTCACAGTCAACAACAGCAATCCCCGCCGAGTCATACCCCCGGTATTCCTGCAGCGCCAGCGCCTCCAACAAAAACCCCGCAACATCCATCCCCCCGACACCGGACGGCACAACCCCGACAATCCCGCACACTCCCCCGTCCCCCGTTACCGCTTCCGCCGCAACCGCCGCGCCTGCTGCCGACAACGGGCGACCGTCAACATCCCCCCCGGAGCGTCCCGCGTCACAGTGGAACCCGCCGCAACATACGCCCCCTTGCCGACCGTCACCGGCGCGACAAGTTCCACCCCCGAACCAATAAACGCCCCCGCCCCCACCACCGTCTCGTGCTTGCGCGCCCCATCAAAATTGCAAGTAACAACCCCCGCCCCGATATTCGCCCCCCGCCCGATGGAAGCGTCCCCGATATACGCCAGATGACCCGCCCGCGCCCCCGCCCCCAGCGTCGCGTTTTTGATTTCCACGAAGTTCCCCGCCCGCGCGCCCTCCGCCAAAACCGCCCCCGGGCGCAGCCGCGCAAAGGGACCGACAACGCACCCCCGCCCGATGCGCGCCGACTCAATATGACAAAACGGCTCAATCCGCGCCCCCGCCCCGATGACGGCATCCGCCACAAAACAATTCGCCCCGACAACGCATCCCCGCCCCAGCCGAACAGTCCCCGCAAAAACAACATTCGCGTCAATCTCGCAATCCGCCCCGCCGCCGACCTCCCCGCGAATGTCCACCCGCAGAGGGTCGGCAAGCCGCGCCCCCCGCCGCATCAGTCCCTCCGTCCCCCGCCGCCGCAAAACCGCCGCCGCCTTCGCCCAATCCTGCGGGCTGTTCACGCCCAGCGCCTCCTCCGCCCCGGCGCGAACAACCGTCACGGCAAACCCCGCGCGCGATGCGGCGGCGGCAATGTCCGTCAGATACCGCTCCCGCGCCGCGTTGTTCGCCCGCACCCCCGCAACCGCCTTCCGCAACCACCCCAACGGAGCCGCAAGCGCCCCGGCAAAAATCTCCGTCACCGCCCTCGTCGCCGCGTCAGCGTCGCGCTCCTCCACAATCGCGCAAACCGTCCCCCCAACCGTCCCCCCGTCGCGCGCGATTCTCCCGTAACCCTTCGCATCGTCAACAGTCCCCATCCGCGCCGAAAGCAAAGCCAGAGAGTCCCCCCCCTTCGCCGCCAGCCGCCGCAAAGAAGCAACAGTCACCAGCGGCGAATCCGCGCAAAGCACCAGCGCGCAACCGTCCCCCCCGCTTTTTCCAACGGAAAGTTTGCGCAACCCGCATTCCGCCGCGTCCCCCGTCCCCCGCGGCCGCGCTTGTTCGGCGGCGAGAACGGCGGACGGCGGATACTTCTTCCGCCCCGCATACTCCCGCGCCGCTTTCAAAATGGACGCTTGCGGCGACGGTTGCCCTCCGTCAACAGTCCCCTGCCCCGGCGAAACAACAACCACAACCCGCCGCGGGCGCAAAGCAAAAACCGCATCCAGCGCATGCAAAAACATCGCCTTCCCCGCCAGCGGCACCAGCGGCTTCGCAATGCGCGAGCGCATTCTCTCCCCGCGCCCGGCGGCGAGAAGGACAACATCCACTGCGGCGGCGCGCGGCATAAACCGCCATTCTACGATTAGAATCGGCGAATGCCGCGATTTGATTCCGCCCCGCCGCGCGAGGGCACCGACTCCCACAAATGGCGCAAATACGGCCGCGGCATAATCCCCGCGTGGGTCGCCGACACCGACTTCCCCGCCGCCCCGCCCATCCTCGCCGCCCTCCGCCAGCGCCTGCAACACGGCGTCTTCGGCTATTGCGACATCACCGAGGAATTGCGCGAAACCGTTTGCGAATATTTCCTGCGCCGCTGGCAATGGTCGGTCAAACCGGAATCCCTCCTCTTCCTGCCCGGGCTCGGCGCGGCGATACACATCGTCTGCCGAATGGCCGAAGGCGGCGGAATCCTCACGCCCTCGCCCATCTATCATGTCTTCCGTTACGCCCCCGCGCTCGCCGGCGCGCGCCGTCTGGACGCAAAAATGATCTTGGACGAAAACGAACGCTGGCAACTGCCAATGCGGCATCTGCAAAAAGCCGCGGACGCAAACGGAGCGAACGCGCGCGTTTTGCAATTATGCAATCCGCACAACCCCAACGGGAAAATATTTGAACGCGAAGAACTGCTTGCGCTCGCCGAGTTTTGCGAAAAACGCAATATGTTTATTTGCGCCGACGAAGTGCACGCCGATTTGATTCTGGACGAAGACCGTCAACATATCCCCATCGCGTCGCTGGACGAAAAAATCGCGCAAAGGACGATAACGCTGCAAAGCCCGAGCAAAGCGTTTAATGTCGCCGGTTTGAATTTCGCCGTCGCGGTCGTCCCCGATGAAAAACTGCGAAAGAAATTCCTGCAAGCGGCGGCGGGAAAAGTCATCACCCATCTCAACCCCTTCGGCATAGCCGCCGCCCAAGCCGCATGGAGCGGCGAATGCGACGAGTGGCTGAAAAAAAGCAACGCGCATCTGCGCAAAAACCGCGACAAACTCCGCGCCGCAATAAACAATAAAAAAACCCCGGGCATAACAATGCCCCCCCTCCCCGCAACATATCTCGCATGGCTGAATGTCGCGCAACTGCAACTCCCCGACCCCCCCGCGCATTTTATAAAGCACGGAGTAGGAATGTCCCCCGGCGCCGATTTCGGCGACCCCAACCAAATGCGCCTAAACTTCGGCTGCACCAAAACCCTCCTAAACAAAATAATCCCCCGCCTCCGCCGTGCAGCCAATAATGCAAAAGCAGAAAATGCAAAGGCGGAAAATGCAAAAACGAATAATGCAACTAATTAACCCCCCCCCCATCTCCGATGGGGGGGTTGGGGGGGGGTAAATCGCCATCCCCAAATTATACCCCGCAAAGTCCCCCGCCCCCATCTCACATTAACCCCCCCCCATCTCCGATGGGGGGGGGCTGGGGGGAAATCAACCCAACGGCG
>JAHRAH010000129.1 GCA_020027345.1 Gammaproteobacteria bacterium
GTCGCCGCAGTCATCGCCGGAATGCGCGGCAGCGTTGCCGGAGCGCCGGACAACTATCACGGACACGGCGTCGCCCCGCGCGCAAAAATACTCCCGCTGCGCTTTTCCGAAACTTCGGTCTCGCCGAGCGACCATCCCATTTTCGGGCGGATTATTGAGCATCATCTGCGCGGCGACCCCTTCGCCGCCTTTGATTACGCCGCGGCGAACGGCGCGCACATTATTAACAACAGTTGGGGCGCGGGATTCTTTTTCTTCGGGCATCTCCCCGGCGAAACTTCCACCGTCTCCTTTTCCACTCCGCGCCTGCCGCAGTTGTTTTCCATTCCCGGATTGCGCGAAATATATCTTTTGGAACTGGAACGGCAAAACCGCATATTCGCCGGGCGCGACATCGCCGTGGTGTGGTCCGCCGGCAACGGCAGCTGGAACAGCGAAAACGGAAGGTCGCTGCGCATCGCGCAAACCCCGAACTACATTAACCATTACGGGCAGCCGCCGCAACTCCTCTCCTACCGCCGCACCGCGCGCGAACTCTCGCAGCAATTCACCGCCGTTTTCGCTTTTCCCAATCAGACGCTTTCCATTTCTTTCGCCACCGGCGCGACAATAACCGTCAACGGTATAGCTTCCACAGTCGCCCCGATAGCCGCCGACGGAATCGGCGGGCATGCAATCGCGCCGATGTTTTTTCCGCAACTCCTCGGCAAATGGCTCGCCGTAGTCGCCACAGACGAAAACAACAATATCGCGTCCTTCTCCAACGGCTGCGGCGCATTCGCAAAATACTGGTGCCTCGCCGCGCCCGGCGTGAACATAACCGCCGCAAGCGCGCTCAACACCACGGCGCGCGCATCGTGGAACGGAACCTCCTTTTCCTCCCCGCACGCAAGCGGCGCGCTCGCAATTCTAAAAAGCCGTTTGCCAAGAATGCCGATGTCGGTGCTGGTCGCCATTTTATTAAACACCGCCGAAGACATAGGCGCGCCCGGAGTGGACGATGTTTACGGGCACGGACTTATCAATATCGCCCGCGCCGTAACCACGCAAAACAACGCATTCATAGTCGCGCCGCGCCCGGTGCCTTATCTTTTGCCCGCGCCGAATTTTCCAAACGGAATAAACTACCGCGCTGAGCCCGAATTTAATTTAAACTACGGACTCGGCGCGATTAACGCCGACATCGCGTATCAGCGCGGCTATTTCGGGCAAAGCGTCACAGTCGCCGTAGTGGACAGCGGCTTTTACGCGCACAACGAACTCGCCGGACAAACCATCGCCCCGCCCTCCGGCTTTTTGGACACCCGCACCGGCCGTCACGGAAGTTTTGTCGGCGGAATAATCGGCGCAAAACGGGACGGCGTCGGACTGCACGGCGTCGCCCCTTCGGTAAAACTGATTCCCTTTCGCATCGCGGAAGCGGAGGCCGCTTTCGCCTACGCCGCCCGCGGCAGCGTCCATATCGTAAACAACAGTTGGGGAAGCAGATGGCTTTTCATCGGCAGAATGCGCGGCTCCACTTCAAGTTTCAGGTTCACCGCGCCCGTCCTCTCGCAGTTGCTTAATGTCCCCGGCGTTTTTAACGACCGCACAAACCTCGTCGTGCGCTATCGCCTTTCCGCATTCGCCGCGACTTTGGGCGCAAACTCCGATGTCGCCCTCGTCTGGGCCGCCGGCAACGAAGATTGGCATCCCGGCTCCACCCTCCGCGTCAGCAGAAGAGGAAGCATTATCCCCGACTTTCGCACGGTGGAGGACATTATCCGAAACTTCACCGCCGAGGAAACCGTCCCCGTCGCCACGCTTTCCGTAAACGCCGGCGCAACCACCACCGTCTTCTTTACGAGAACGGTCAGTTTTGCGCTCAGCGCAAACACGCCGGTAACCGCCTCCGCGGTTTTCGGATTTTTTGACATGACAAACCGGATGCTCACGCTTTTGACCGCGACCGTCTCCGCATTCGCGCCCAGCGGCGCCGACAGTTATTCGTGGGCGCCGCTCTACCACCCCGAACTTCTGGGAAGATGGCTCGCCGTCATCGCCGTCGACCGGCAAACAAACATCGCATCTTTTTCCAACGGCTGCGGCAATCCGGCAAAATACTGGTGCATCGCCGCACCCGGCGTGGACATCTGGGGACTGGACACCTTTGACCCCGACTCGCTGGACCAAAGCGACGGCACTTCTTTTTCCGCCCCGCATGTCAGCGGCGCGCTCGCGCTTTTGAAAAGCCGTTTGCCGAATATGCCCATGTCGGTCTTGGTCGCCATACTATTAAACACCGCCGACGACCTCGGCGACCCCGGAGTGGACGATGTCTTCGGGCACGGTATGCTTAATGTCGGGCGCGCGATAACCACGCAAAACGGCGCGCACATAGTCGTCCCCCAACCTTCCGCCGCCGCCGCAAACAACAACGCAAACGGCGTCGGACTGATAAACGCCGGCGCCGCCGTGTTGCCGCCTTTGTTTTCCGCCCTCGCAAACGAATTAAAAACCGCGTCCGTCGCCGTCAACTATCTGGACGGAATATATTACGACGCGCCCCTCGCCGAATGGGTCGCCGAACACGAAGAAAAGAAAACCCCGCTGGATATCGCGCGCCTTTTGGAAGACGCAATATCGGACAACGGTAATGATTTTAATAACGGCAACGGCAACGGTAACGACGGTTTGTTCGCTTTCACCGGCGCCGGAAACCTGCGCGCCGCCGGCATTCGCGCGGGGGACTGGCAACTGCGCGGCGACTGGCGCAAATCGCCCTCGCCGTGGCTCGCCGCCGGGAGTTTGCAAACCCGCCCGCTTTTTGCAAACGGCGAAGGGCGCGCCGCCGCTTTGCGCTGGCGCTTTTCCGAAAACCTGAACCTTTTCGCCGAAAGCGGAAAAGAAGAAGAAGCGCGCTACCGTCAATACGGTTTTGCATTCCAAAAAGAAAACAAACACTGGGGAATCGGCGCGGCGCTTTCGCAAATCGGCGAAGAAGAAACCGTCCTCGGCGCGAAATTTGGCGGCGCGCTCCCGCTCGCGCGCCCGGGGCAAAGCCGGCAATTGAATTTGGCGGCGCGCTTTGCATTAAATCCTTTCTTTTCCCCCGTTCTCAAACGCGGCAAATGGGATGTTTTCGGCGAATACAACCGCGCCGAAACAAAAGCGGAAATAGGCGGCATCGGCGGCGGCTTTTCCGATTTGCGCGCCGACTCGTGGCGCGCAGGAATCGCCGCCCGCGGCGCTTTTCGCGGCGGAGACGCGCTCCGCCTTTCCTTCGGCGCCGAAACGGTCTTGCGCGGAAGCGCCCTCCTGCGCTACGCCCGCTCCGCCGACCCCGAAAAAGATCCGGGAACGCTCATCACCCAAAACCGCGGCTTTCGCACGGTGGAAAAAACCGTGCGCTTTAATTCCCCGCGGCAGTATTCGCTGCGCGCCGGTTACGGTTTTGCGCCGACCGAAAAAAGCCGCCTGACTTTCGCCGCCGCCCACCGCCCCGGCGAAGAATCAACTTTCTCGCTGGACTGGCGCCTGCGCTTCTAACAAGCGTCAAGCGTCATTCCCGCATTTTTCCCAGAGGCGGGAATCCAGCAAATTAATTAAACCCCCGCCCCCGCAAAACCGCACTGCCGCCACGCTTCCATTACGGCGACGGCAACGGCATTGGAAAGATTCATACTGCGGCTGCCCGCGCGCATCGGAATATACAAACGATTCTCCGCCGCGAATTGCGCGAGTATTTCCGAAGGCAAACCCGCGGATTCCCCGCCGAAAACCAAAGCGTCCCCCGCCCGGTAGCAAACCTCGTCGTAACGCCGCGCCCCGCCCAAAGCGTCCGCCGCCGAAGGATGAATCGGCGAAAAAGCAAAAGCCCGCCCGAAAGAACCCGCGCAAACGGCCGACATCGCCCCGTCAAAATCATTATGCACAAGCACATTCGCCATCTCCCGGTAATCCAGCCCCGCGCGCCGAAGATGCGCGTCGTCCAGCGAAAACCCCAGCGGCCGAACCAAATGCAGCGAAGCCCCCGAATTAGCGCAAAGCCGAATAACATTCCCCGCATTCCCCGGAATCTCCCCCCGAACCAAAACAACATCAAACACCCCGCCATAATACAACAGTCCCCCTCATTAAACCGACAACCCCGTTACACCGACAACCCCGTTACACCGACAATCCCGTTATACCGACAATCCCCGGTCTCGTTACACCTCTCCAGAGGTGTAACGGAGCATAAAATAGCGGGCGTCCACGCCCGCTCAAATTAAATATATCCCCCCGTCACCAAACCCCGTTTGACAACAAAAAAAAATAACGGTAAAATCAAGCAATGGCGGAATCTTATGTTTTCCCCCGAGACGGCAGGGTTGCCGTTCCCGTTGCGGCGCGCGGCGAGGGGGCGCATATTGTCGGCGCGGACGGCAAACGGTATCTGGACGGTTGCGGCGGGGCGGCGGTTTCCTGTTTGGGGCATTCCAATGCTGCCGTCGCAAAAGCGGCGGCGGCGCAAATGCAAAAACTCGCTTACGCGCACACTTCGTTTTTTACCACCGCAGCCGCCGAAGAACTCGCGCGCGAATTAACCAAGCGCGCCCCCGGCAATTTGCGGCGCGCGTATTTTGTCAGCGGCGGCTCCGAAGCGATGGAGACCGCGCTCAAACTCGCGCGGCAGTATTTTTGCGAAAAAGGCGAAAGCGAGCGCAAAAACTTCGTCGCCCGCCGGCAAAGTTACCACGGCAACACGCTCGGCGCGCTTTCCGTCGGCGGCAACGCCGCGCGCCGCGCGCTCTACGAGCCGATGCTTTCGCCCTGCGCGCATTTTGTTCCGCCCTGCCATTACTGGCGCGAGGGAAAAGAAGGCGAAAGCGAAAGCGAATACGCCGCGCGCGCCGCCAATGAATTGGAAAACAAAATAAACGAACTCGGGGCGGAAACCGTCGCCGCATTTGTCGCCGAAACCGTCGGCGGCGCGACAGTGGGCGCCGTCCCCCCGCCGCCGGGATACTTCCGCCGCATTCGCGAAATATGCGACCGCAACGGAATGCTTTTGATTTTGGACGAAGTGATGTGCGGAATGGGGCGCACCGGCGCGCTCTTCGCATGCAAAAAGGAAGGAGTCGCGCCGGACATTGTCTGCCTCGCCAAGGGTTTGGGCGCGGGCGTTATGCCGATAGGCGCAGCGCTTTGCGGCGAAGAAATATACGACGCGCTCGCCGGCGGTTCCGGGTTCTTCCGTCACGGACACACTTATTGCGCGCATCCGGCGGCTTGCGCGGCGGGGCTTGCGGCGCTCGGCGAAATAGAAAAACTTCTGCCGAACGCGCGCGCCGTCGGAAAACAATTAATGTCGCTGCTGAAAGAAAACTTCGGCGCGCATCCTAATGTCGGCGACATTCGCGGGCGCGGAATGTTTATCGGAATGGAATTCACGCGCGAGGGAAAAACGCCCTTCCCCGCCGAAAAAAGAATTCATTCCCAAGTGCAGCGCGCGGCTTTCGCCGAGGGACTGATGGTCTACGGCGCCGGCGGCTGCGCCGACGGAAAAGAGGGCGACCACATTCTCATCGCCCCGCCGTTTATTTTCAGCGGGGAAAACGCAGAAGAACTAACGCAAAAACTCTCCCGCGCTTTGACGAAAGTTTTTTAATCCCCCCATGTCACCGTTCTCGTTACACCGTTACCGTTCTCGTTACACCTCTCCAGAGAGTTAAGTAACATTTCGTGGAGCTTTTTTCGGGCATTTGGAGAGGAGCAGATGGGCGATGAGGGATTGCTGGTGGCGGACGGGAAGTCCGGGATGGTTTTGC
>JAHRAH010000150.1 GCA_020027345.1 Gammaproteobacteria bacterium
GATTACTGAAACGGGTCAGTAATCTACCGCCAAAACACCCCTCAAATCCTTATCCCGCTTGAAAAAAAGAAACCCAAAAGCTCCACGAAATGTTACATTTCCCTCTGGAGAGGTGTAACGAGGCCGGCCCACGAGGCCCGGGCGTTAATTCCCGCTTTGTTGTTCCCGCTTTCAGATGGAGTAGTACATTTCAAACTCTACGGGGAGGGGGGCTTTGCGGAAGAGTTCCACTTCGGCCATTTTCAGGTCAATGTATGCGTCTATGACATCGTCGTCAAAAACATTGCCGGCGGTGAGGAATTTGCGGTCCTGGTCCAGCGCCGTCAGCGCTTCGGGCAATGTCGCGCACACATTGCGCATTTCCGATTTGTCGGCGGCGCGGCGGCGCGCGTAGAGGTTGTAATCCGCCGGTTTGCCCGGGTCCACCCGGTTGCGGATGCCGTCCAGGCCGGCGAGCAGCATTGAGGCAAAGCACAAATAGGCGTTCGCCGCCGGGTCGGGAAAGCGCACTTCAAAACGGCGCGCTTTCGGATTCGTAACATGCGGAATGCGCACCGCCGCCGAACGGTTCTTCGCCGAATAGGTGAGGTTGACGGGCGCTTCAAAGCCGGGCAGCAGCCGTTTGTAGGAGTTCGTCGTCGGGTTGGAAAAGGCATTGAGCGCGCGCGCGTGGCGCAGCACTCCGCCGATGTACCACATTGCCTCGCGCGACATTCCGGCGTAGCCGTCGCCGGCGAAGATGTTGCGCCCTTTTTTGCTGACCGACTGATGCACATGCATACCGTTGCCGTTGTCGTCGGAAAGCGGCTTGGGCATAAATGTCGCGGTCTTGCCGAACTGGTGCGCGACATTGCGCACGACATATTTGAATATCTGCGCCATGTCGCCGCGCCGCACCGGGGGCGCGCCGACGACGCCGATTTCGCACTGCCCGGCGGTCGCGACTTCGTGGTGATGCACTTCGGTTTCCACGCCGCACTCGTGGAGTTTGAGGCACATTTCGCCGCGGATGTCCGTGAGCGAATCCACCGGCGGCGCGGGGAAGTAGCCGCTCTTGACGCCGGGGCGGTGCCCGCTGTTGAAGCCGTCCATTTCCAGCGGCGACGACCACACCGCCTCCTCGCTGTGGATGCGGTAACTCGCGCGCCCCATTTCGTTCTCCCACTGCACGGAATCAAAAATGAAAAACTCCGGCTCCGGGGCGAAGATGGCGCCGTCGCCGACGCCGGATTTCTTGAGCGCCGCCATCGCTTTCGCGGCGATGGTGCGCGGGCAGCGGTTGTAGCCGGCTTTGGCGTCGGGCTCGTAAATGTCGCTGATGACGACGAGGGTGCGCTCCTCGGCGAAGGGGTCCAGCACCGCCGTGGAAAGGTCGGGGACGATGACCATGTCGGAGTTTTCAATGCCGCGCCAGCCGGGGATGGAGGAGCCGTCAAAGCACTTGCCGTGCGCGAGCAAATGCGCGTCGGCGGCGCAAGTCGGGACGGTGACATGCTGGAAAACGCCGAGCAGGTCGGTGAAGCGGAAGTCCACAAAGGCGATTTTTTCGCTTTTGAGGCGCTTGACAAATTGAAGGGGGGACATTGGTTTTCTCCTTTCGGACGGGTGTAACAATCGGATGACGGGGGGATTATACACGCTGTTTCCTAATATAAAACATTATTTTTTGTAATGTTTTGTCATTCCCGCGAAAGCGGGAATCCATACGGACTTTGCTTTTTCCGATGGATTGCGGGCGGGGAGATATTTGGCTTTTTCGTTGGCCTCGTATGGATTCCCGCTTTCGCGGGAATGACAAGGGAGGCGAAATGACAAGGGAGGCGGAATGACGATTAACTATACCCCCCGCCGCTTGCGGGGGGGGGTCGGAGTGTGCCGTCCCCATCGCCTGATGGGGACGGCAAACTCCGGGGGGGTGGAGAGAGTCCGTTATCGTCAGCGGCAACTATTATTTTACGGACGCATTCCACCCCCCCGGAGCATTCCCCGCCGACTTCGTCGTCGGGGATTGCTCCGACCCCCCCCCGCAAGCGGCGGGGGGTATAGCGGTGGCGGCGGCGGGGTATACCTTGTCATTCCCGCGAAAGCGGGAATCCAGCAATCCCGTGACGGCAATCGTTTCTGGCATTAGCGGTTGTCCTTGGTTACTTCTGGATTCCCGCTTTCGCGGGAATGACAAGAGGGGGGTTCACATTCCTGGCCAGGTTGCGCCTTCGTGGGTTAGGAGCCATTGTTTGATTTGGGGCATGTCTTGTTTGCCGCCGCCGAAGCCGCCGATGCTGTTTGCGGCGACTACGCGGTGGCAGGGGACGAAAAGGGGGATGGCGTTTGCGCGGCACGCTCCGCCGACGGCGCGCGGGGAGGAACGGATTTTTCGGGCGACATCGCGGTAGGTGACGGTTTCGCCCGGGGCGACATCGGCGAGCGTCTCGCGGACTTTTTGCTGGTGGGGGGTTTGCGCGCGGCAGAGGGGGAGGTCCAAGGGGTTGCGGCGGGGGTTTTTGAAATAGGCGCGGAGTTGTTTTGCGGCTTCGGCGGCGAGGAGGTTTTGCGGGGGGAGTGCGCGCGTTTTTTTGGGGAGGTAGGAGGCGGCGAAGAGGGCGGCTTCGTCGCAGGCGATGGCGACGACGGCGAAAGGCGCGGCAAGCAGGAGTTGCCATTTTTCTTCGCGCGCGGGGTTTGCGCTCATTGCGTTATAATACCGCGATTCGCCGCGCCGGTGCGCGCGGTTTTTTTTTGCCCGTCCGCATTGCAGTTTTTGTTTGCTTTTTGTTGTTGTGCCGCAATCCGCGCCGCCGCCTGCCATTGACGACATTCGCATCGCCGGAATGCGGGAGATACCTGCGCCGGCGGAAGTCGTCGCAAAACTTCCGGCGGATGTCGCCGTCGCCGAACACATTGTCGCCGCGCGCAAGGCGGCGGAACAAATTATTTCCGGGGGGGACGACCGGCTGCTGCTTGTTGTCGGTCCCTGTTCGGCGCACGACAAAAAAGCGGTTTTGGAATACGGCGAACGGCTCGCCGAACAAGCGCAAAAACACAAGCGGCGGCTGCATATTGTGATGCGGGTGTATTTTGAAAAACCGCGCACGACCATCGGCTGGAAAGGGCTGATAAACGACCCGCATTTGGACGGGAGTTATTCCATCACCGAGGGCTTGCATCTGGCGCGGGATATTTTGCTTTCGCTGAACCGGCTGGGGCTGCCCTGCGGGACGGAGTTTTTGGATGTGATATCGCCGCAGTATGTCGCGGATTTAATTTCGTGGGGGGCCATCGGCGCGCGCACGACGGAGAGTCAGGTGCATCGGGAGTTGGCGTCGGGGCTTTCCTGCCCGGTGGGGTTTAAGAACGGCACCGGCGGGAATGTGCAGATTGCGGCGGACGCCATTCGCTCGGCTTCGCAGGCGCATCATTTTCTTGCGGTGACGAAAGAAGGAAAATGCGCGGCGACGGAAACGCGCGGCAACAAACATTGTCATGTTATCTTGCGCGGCGGCAACGGCGCGCCAAACTTTGGGGCCGAAAGCGTGGAAGAAACTACGCGCATTCTGGCGAAGTCGGCGCTGCCGGGGCGGGTGATGATTGATTGCTCGCACGCAAACAGCGGGAAGGATTACCGGCGGCAGCCCGATGTCGCGGCGGCAATCGGCGAACAAATCGGCGGCGGGGATATGCGGATTATGGGGGCGATGCTGGAAAGTTTTTTGGAAGAAGGGTGTCAGGAAATAGTGCAGGGGCGCGAGCTCGCATACGGGCAAAGCGTGACCGACGGCTGCGTGGGGTGGGGGACAACGGAAGAATTGCTGCAACTCTTTGCGGACGCTTCCGCGGGCAGGCAGAGGAATTTGCGTTTGCGGGAATAGGTCTTATAGGACATATAGGACTTATGGGTCATATTGATTTTTGCTTTTTCGCCGGGATTGTATGGATTCCCGCCTTCGCGGGAATGACGGGGCGGGGTGGAATTCGGTTATAATTCTGGTTTGGGGATGAAGTATTCGCTTTGGACTTTGGCGCGCAACGCGCTGGATTATCATCGGCAGTGGCAGGCGGCCTGGCGCAGCCCGGAGCCGCGCGCGGAATACGATTTCGCGGTCATCGGCGGCGGCGGGCACGGCTTGGCGACGGCGTATTATCTGGCGAAGGAGCACGGCGCCGGCAGCGTTTGCGTTTTGGAAAAGGGCTGGCTCGGCGGCGGCAACACCGCGCGCAACACGACCATCGTCCGCTCCAACTATCTGCTGCCCGCTTCGGCGCGGCTTTACGACCATTCGGTCTCGCTCTGGCAAACGCTTTCGGCGGAACTTAACTTTAATGTTATGTTTTCGCCGCGCGGGCTTTTGCATCTGGCGCACAACATCTCCGACATGCGCGAAATCGCAAGGCGCGGACATTCCAATTATGTCAACGGGGTGGACGCCGAAACGCTGACGCCGGAAGAAGTGCGCGCGCATGTTCCGTTTATTAATTTGCGCGGGCGCTATCCCGTTTTGGGCGCGCTTTTGCAAAAACGCGGGGGAGTGGCGCGGCACGACGCAGTCGCATGGGGTTTTGCGCGCGCGGCGGATTCGCTGGGAGTGGATATTATCCAAAACTGCGAGGTTAACGGTTTTGACATTCGCGGCGGAAAAGTGCAAGCGGTGCGCACAAGCCGCGGGAAAATAAAAGTGCGAAAGCGCGTCGGGGCTGTCGTCGCCGGGCATTGCGGGGTTGTCGCGGATATGGCGGGGTTTCGTTTGCCGGTGGAGACGGTGCCGCTGCAGGCATTTGTTTCCGAACCGCTTGCGCCGGTTATTAATTGCGTGGTGATGTCCAACACCGTGCATGCGTATGTCAGCCAGTCGGACAAGGGCGAGTTGGTTATCGGCGGCGGTTCCGACCCTTTTAATTCCTACGCGCAGCGGGGGAGTTTTGACCAGATAGAACATGTGGCGGGTCCGATTGTGGAGTTGTATCCGATATTTTCGCGCGTGAATATTTTGCGGCAGTGGGCGGGGATTGTTGACATCACTCCCGACCGTTCGCCGCTGCTTTCGGCGACGCCGGTGCGGAATTTGTTTATTAACTGCGGCTGGGGAACCGGCGGTTTCAAAGCGACCCCCGGCAGCGGCCACGCCTTCGCCGCAACGCTCGCAAAAGGCGAACCGAATGAACTGTGCGCGCCTTTTTCCTTGGACAGATTTGTGACGGGCGATTTGGTGGACGAAGCCGCGGCGGCCGCGGTGGCGCATTAAAAAATGTCCGCCGATTATCAGAATCGCGAATATCTTTCGGTCGGCGAAGTGTCGGCGTATACCGGCGTCGCCGTCGGGGAAATCCACCGAATGGTGCGCGCGGGGAGCGTCAGCGCCGTCAAATCGGCCGGCGGACAATACCGTTTCCGGCTGAACGAAATCCGCGCGCTGCGCCGGAAAAAATCGAAAGCAAAAGCGGCGGTTGCGGCGGTAACGGTGAACGACACCGTGCAAACTTTGCATCTCGGCGACGCCCGGCAAATGCGGAAATGCGCCGACGAAAGCGCGCATCTGGCAATAACTTCGCCGCCCTACTTCAACGCCAAAATGTATTCGGAGGCGGCCGAGGGCGATTTGGGCAATGTGCATAATTTGGAAGAATGGCTTGCGCAAATTGCGCGGGTGTGGCGCGAAGTTTTTCGCGCGCTGCAGCCCGGGCGCAAGTTTTTTCTCAACATTATGAATTTGCCGGTGCGCGTGGGGAAGTCGTTTCGCTCGCTCAACCTCGCCGGCAAAAACATAGAGTTGTGCGAGGCCGCCGGCTTTGTTCTTAAGCGCGACATTGTCTGGCACAAAACCAACGGCGTGCGCGCGCATTTCGGCACCTACCCCTATCCGGGCGGGATTTTGCTGAACCAGATGCACGAATTCATTTTGGAGTTTGAAAAACCCGGGCGCGCGGCGGGAAAATACGCCCACGTCGGCAAAGCGCAGCGGGAGCGCTCCAAACTGGACAAGGATTTTTGGTTGTCGCTGAAAAACTCCGACGTCTGGCTGATGAAGCCGGAAAAAAGCGGCGGCGGGCGCGAACACGTCGCGCCTTTTCCTTTGGAACTTCCGGCGCGCTTAATCCGCGCATACACTTTTGAGGGCGAAACCGTGCTGGACCCTTTCGCCGGCTCCGGCACGACTTTGGCTGCGGCGGCGCAATGGCGCAGGAACGGCGTGGGTTATGAAATCAATCCCGTTTTTTGTAAAATGGCGGCGGAGCGCGTCACGAGCGTGGGTACACACTGAAAGGGAAGAAACATGGGAAAAATTGTCAAAAAGAAGGCGGGCAAACTCGTCAAAATCGCCAAACCGCAGGCGAACAATCTCGTTAAAATGGAGACGCTTTCATTGCGCGCCTTTGGCATAAACGAGATGCAACTGCAGGACTGGCTTGCTGACGAACAGTCCGGCAACATCGCTGAGCTTGGCATTCCCGACGTGTTTGTGCGGGACAAGGAGCGGTGGCAACAACATGCGGGGCGGGTGGATTTTTTGCTGGAAAACAACAGCCACGACAAGCGCTACGTGGTGGAAGTCCAACTCGGCAAGACCGATGCAAGCCACATCATTCGCACGATTGAGTATTGGGATTTGGAGCGGCAACGCTTCCCCCGATACAATCACTGCGCGGTGATTGTCGCCGAGGACATCACGAGCCGGTTTTTTAATGTCATCGGGTTGTTCAACCGCCATATACCCGTTATCGCTATTAAAATGACGGCTGTCAAGCAGCCGAACGGCGTTGGGTTGGTGTTCTCGCACCTTTTGCGTGAAACAACGGCGGGTGAAGAATCGGATGCGCCGATGGAAAAAGTTGACCGAAAATACTGGGTGACTAACAAGGGCGAGCTGCCAACGTCTCTTGCGGAATATATTTGCGGAAAATTGGGGGTGACCCCCCGGTTTACACGTGGATATGTTGGTGTAAATGACGCTGCTGCTTTTTTGCGCAACCGACTCCACATGCACGAAAAAGGGGGAAAAAAGAAGATTCGGCTGTACTTCACAATGCAGCGGACGACGGAATGGGACGAGATTTTTGAAGAGGGCTTTAATGGAAAAGCCATTTCCGTCCGGGCGTGGTCCCGTAAAGGACTCTACCTCGTTGAGTTTTCCAGCAAAAAAGAAATAGACAGCCACTTGGCTTTCTTGCGGGCACTATACTACGATGCTTCGCAACGGGAGCAAACGGAAATCGTGGCGTGGCTGAGCAAGCAACCGGAAACCGCTGACGAGAGCACATCCGAAGCGGAACAATGCCCCGCGAACAAGCGCGTTGAAGAGGAGTATGACGTGGAAGGAAGCGTCGCCGAATTAAAGGCGTATCTTGACCGTCACGGTTTGCACGACCGTTATCGTAACGCCGCGAAAGCGGTGGGGGAATCCGATGCTGCTGATTGAGTGTCCGCATTGCGGGGGGAGGGCGCAGACGGAGTTTGCGTACTTCGGGGAGGCGCATATTGTTCGGCCGGAGGAGCCGGGCGCGCTTTCGGATGCGGAATGGGCGGAATACCTGTTTTTGCGGAAAAACCCCAAGGGCGTCCACTGCGAACGGTGGATGCACGCGCACGGCTGCCGGCGGTTTTTTAATGTGATGCGCGACACCGTGAGCGGGGAGATCTTCGGCTCCTATCCCATCGGCGGCGAAAAGCCGAAGGTTGCGCGCGGCAAAAAAACAACGGCGAAAACGGAAACCAAAACCGCGAACGCAAAAACGGAAGGCGGGAGGGAATGACAATTCAACCGCACCGTCTCGCCGAGGGCGGGCTGGTAAACCGCGAGCGCCCGCTTTCGTTTTCGTTTAACGGCGCGCGCATGCTCGGTTACGAGGGCGACACCGTCGCATCGGCTTTGCTTGCGAACGGCGCGCGGATTGTCAGCCGCAGTTTTAAATATCATCGCGCGCGGGGGATTTACGGCATCGGCCCCGAAGAGCCGAATGCGATATTCACTGTCGCCGATGCGGTCGGCGGACGGCGCACTCCGAATATGCGCGCGACACTGACGCCGCTGGCGGAGGGAATGCAAATCTTTTCGCAATGCGGCTGGCCCTCGCCGCGTTTTGACATTGGCGCGCTTGCGGGGACGGTCTCGCGGATGCTGCCGGCGGGTTTTTATTACAAAACATTTATGCGCCCGGCGCGGCTTTGGATGTTTTACGAAAAACTAATTCGCCGCGCGGCTTCTTTTGCGCGCGCGCCGGACGAATTGGATTCGGACGATTACGACCATCGTTATATGCATGCGGATGTCGCCATTGTCGGCGGCGGCCCCGCCGGGCTTGCGGCGGCTTTGGCGGCGGCGGAAAGCGGCGCGCGCGTTGCGGTTATGGAAATGCGCCCGCACTGGGGCGGCGATTTGACCGACGGCGCAAACGGCGAAATAGAAGGCAAGCCGGCGGCGGAATGGGCGCGCGCCGTTGCAAAAAAACTTTCGCAAACAAAAAACGCGGAGATGCTTTTGCAAACGACGGCGCAGGGGTATTTTGACTGCAACTATCTGACGGCGGTGCAGGAATCCCCCGCGCCGGGATTGCGCCAGCGTTTGTTAAAAATACGCGCGAAGGAAGTCGTAGTTTGCGCCGGCGCGATTGAACGCCCGCTGGTTTTTGCCGGCAACGATTTGCCCGGCGTGATGTCGGCTTCGGCGGTGCGCGCTTACATTCACCGTTACGGCGTTCTTTGCGGGCGGAGAATTTTGTTTTTGACAAACAACGACAGCGCCTGCGAAGCCGCGCTCGCCGCCGCCGATGCGGGCGCGAGCGTTGATGTCGCCGACATTCGCCATCATCCGGAAGGGCATTGGCAATTGCGCTTGCAGGACCGCGGCGTTTCGTATTATTCGGGCTGCGGCGTCGCCGGACTCTTGCGCACGGCGAACATTCTCGCGGCGCGTCTGGCCAAACTCGCGCCGGACGCTTCGGCTTTGGCGGCGGGCGGGGAGTTTCGCGAACACGCCTATGACATTGTCGCGGTTTCCGGCGGCTGGACTCCGACTGTGCATTTGTTCAGCCAGTCGCGCGGAAAACTAAAATGGGATTCCAAATGCGGCGCGTTTGTTCCGGACGAATCGCACTGCATTAATCCGTGCGCGGCGGCCGGCGCGGCGTCGGGGGTGTTTTCGCTTTCGGGCTGTTTGAAAAGCGGATGGGAAGCGGGTTTGCGCGCGGCGCAAAAAGCGGGATGCGAAAACAAAACAAAAACAAACGCGCGCGACAAAGCGCCGAAAGCGGCGGCGCCGCCGGCGGAATATCCGCCGCAGTTTGTTCCGCTTTTGCCGGCGACGCATCCGGTCGGGCGCGGGCCGGGAAAGCATTTTGTGGATTTTATGAACGATGTAACCGCCGCCGACATTCAACTCGCCGAGCGCGAGGGATACCGTTCGGCCGAACACATGAAGCGCTACACCGCCGCCGGTTTCGGCACCGACCAGGGAAAAACCGGCAACATAAACGCGCTGGTTTTGCTGGCGCAGGCGCGCGGCATATCCCCGGCGGAAGCGGGGCATACGACATACCGCCCGCAATACACTCCGGTTTCTTTCGGCGCGGTTACCGGCTCCGACCGGCGCGAATTGTTTTCGCCGGAACGGGGGACGCCGATGCATTCTTGGCATCTCGCGCACGGCGCGGTTTTTGAAGATGTCGGCGACTGGAAGCGCCCCTATTGTTTTTTGCGCGAGGGCGAAGACGCCGCCGAAGCGGTGCGGTGCGAATGCATTGCGGCGCGCAGCGGCGCGGGGATAATGGACGCAACGACGCTGGGGAAAATAGATGTGCAGGGTCCGGACGCCGCCGCTTTTTTGGACATTGTATACACGAACAACATTTCGTCGCTGCAGCCCGGGCGCGCGCGTTACGGAATGATGCTGCGCGAGACCGGAATGATATACGACGACGGCGTTTGCGCGCGGCTGGGCGAAAACCGCTTTCACATAACGACATCCACCGGGCACGCCGCCGGGGTGATGAACTGGCTGGAAGAATGGCTGCAAACCGAATGGCCCAATATGCGCGTTTTTTGCACGAGCGTTACCGAACAATGGGCGGTGGTCGCGCTCGCCGGGCCGAAAGCGCGCGAAGTATTAAAGAAAGCGGGCGCGAGCGAAAACCTGACGGCGGAGGATTTCGGTTTTATGCATATACGCGAGGGGACTGTCGCGGGCGCGCCCGCGCGGGTGTTTCGCGTAAGTTTTTCCGGCGAACTCGCTTTGGAAATTAATGTCCCCGCGCGTTACGGCTTGCATATTTGGCGCGCGCTCATTGCCGCGGGGCGCGAACACAACATTCGCCCTTATGGGACGGAAACGATGCGCGTTTTGCGCGCGGAAAAAGGATACATCATCGCCGGGCAGGACACCGACGGGACGGTTACGCCCGCCGATATGAATCTGGGCTGGATGATTTCCAAAACGAAAAAGGATTTTATCGGCAAGCGTTCGCTTTCGCGCCCGGATATGCTGCGCGCGGGGAGGTTTCAGTTTGTCGGACTGCTGACGGCGGAAAAAGAAAAGCCGCTGCCCGAAGGCGCGTATTTGCTGCGCGAAAAACGCGCGCGACTGCCCGCCGACGCGGAGGGTTATGTGACTTCGTCGTATAAAAGCGCGACGATGGAACGCGCGATTGCATTGGCGATGGTAAAGGACGGTTTCGCCCGCGGCGGCGAGACGCTTTACGCCGCATTGCCGAACGGCGAACGGCCGGCGGCGACAATTGCGGACCCGGTTTTTTACGACAAGGAAGGCGCGCGCCGTGACGGTTAAAAAAACAATGCCCGCCGCCGCGAATTTTCCGCTTGCGAACTTCGCCGGCACCGGCGAGATGCATTCGGCCCCCGCGCGGGCGAAAATAACCTTGCGCGCAAAAGCGGACGACGAAGTTTTTCTTTCCCGATGCGAAAGTGAATTGGGTTTTGCGTTGCCGTCTGTCGTCGGGCAGTCGGCGGAAGGCGGCAAGCCGCCGGCGACGGCAATGCGACTCGGCCCCGACGAGTGGATGCTTTGGAGCGAGGACGGCGCGCGCGAAGAATGGCTGCGGCGTTTGGAAAAAGCGGCGGCGGAATCGGAGTTTGCCGCCGTCGTGGATGTTTCCGATTATTACGCGGTGATTTGCCTGCGCGGCGCGCGCGCGCGGGGGATTTTGTCCGCCGGCTGCCCGCTGGATTTTTCCGCGATGCGCCCCGGCAAATGCGCGCAAAGCCACTACGCGCAAGCCGCGGTTTTGATTCTGCAATGCGGCGAGGACGCTTTTGATGTGCAAACCCGCATAAGTTTCGCCCCGTATTTGTGGCGTTACTTCCAAACCGCCGCCGCGCCGCTTTTGTAAAACAACCGTCCATTCCCGCGGCGCCCGTCATTCCGGCGAAAGCCGGAATCCATACTGAGCCGGCGACAAAGTGGAATCTTATCCCGCGCGCGCATTGCGGGAAAAGCAAAGATTGTATGGATTCCGGCTTTCGCCGGAATGACGGGGGGCGGAATGACGGGAGGTTAATTGATATAATAAACTGATGACGGAAAGCCCGCGCGGGTCGGCGCAGAAACTCGCCTTGTATCTCGAGCAGGCGGCGTTAATTCGCGGCGTCGGCACGCCGGAAACTTCGCAATATCCGCCGCTCAGGGCGCTGCTTGCGGCAATCGGCGGCGAACTCAAACCGCCGGTGGATGCCGTCTCGCAGTTGCGCGACACCGGCGCCGGCGTTCCCGATTTCGGTTTGTATACCAAAGAGCAGTTGAAGCGCATAAAAGGCGGGGCGAAGAAAAACCCCGCGCGCGGCGCGGCGGAAGAAAAACCCGACCGCGGCGCGGTGGAAGTCAAACCCCCGGCGCACGACCTGGACGAACTAATCCGCTCCGAACAAACCGCGCGATACGCCCGCGAATACGGAACCGTGCTGGCGACAAATCTGCGGCAGTTCGCCGTCGTGGAATTCGCCGGCGGCGAAGTTAAAGAATTCGCCCGCTGCGATTTGGCGGCGGGCGAAAAGGAATTCTGGGAAAAAGCGAAAACCCCGAAAAAAACCGCGGACGCGCTCGGCGGCCCCGTTTGCGAGTTTTTGCGCCGCGCCCTTTCGCACAAAGCGCCGATAACTTCCGCAAAGGAAGTCGCCGCGGTTTTGGCTTCTTACGCCCGGCAGGCGCTGGGCGTTTTGCAGGGCGGCGACGAAAACGCCCTCCGCCATTTGCGCGGCGAACTGGAAAAAGCGCTCAGCATGAAGTTTGAACCCGGCGACGGCGCCCGCTTTTTTCTTTCCACCCTTTCGCAAACCATTTTCTACGGGCTTTTTTCCGCGTGGATGGAAACCCCCGGGAAATCCTTTGACTGGAAAAGCGCCGCCCATTCCGTCAAAACCCCGGTGATGCGCGCCCTCTTCGCCGAAATAACAAACCCCGACCGCCTCGGGCGGCTGGGGCTGGCGAAACTGCTGGACGAAGCCACGGCATCCCTCGCCCGCGTCTCCGAAAAGGAAAAACTCTTCGGCGGAATGGACGCCGGAAAAACCATACAATATTTTTACGAACCCTTCCTCGCCGACTTTGACCCCGAACTGCGAAAGCAACTCGGCGTCTGGTACACCCCGCCGGAAATCGTCCGCTATATGGTGGAGCGCGCCGACCGCGTTTTGCGCGAGGAACTCCAAATACCCGAAGGACTCGCCGCCGGCAATGTGCATATCTTGGACCCTTGCGGCGGCACCGGCGCATTCGTCGCCGAAACTTTGCGCCGCATTCGCAAAACATTCGGCGAACTCGGCTACGGCGACGCCGCCGCGCAAAAAGCGAAGGAAGCCGCAATACAACGCGTTTTCGGTTTTGAAATTCTTTCCGCGTCCTACATCGTCGCCCATTGGCAAATCGGCGCGCTGCTGAACGAAATGGGCGCGCCGCTTAAAGAAGGCGAGCGCGCGGCGGTGTATCTCACCAATTCCCTGACCGACTGGGAAGAATGCGAACAGCCGAAACTGGACATACCCGGACTGCAGGAAGAACGCGATGCCGCAAACAAAATCAAGCGCGAAAAGCCGATACTCGTCATCCTCGGCAACCCGCCCTACAACGCTTTCGCGGGAACTTCCCCGAAAGAAGAGGGGGACTTGGTCGCGCCTTACAAGGAGGGGCTGATTTCCAAATGGGGGATTCGCAAATTCAATTTGGACGACCTGTATGTCCGCTTTTTCCGGATGGCGGAAAACCGCGTCGCCAAAACCGGACGGGGTGTTGTTTCTTTTATTTCAAATTATTCTTACACGACAGACCCGACTTTTGTCGTTATGCGGCAAAATCTGCTTTGCAATTTTGGCAAAATATGGATTGACTCGCTGAACGGCGACAGTCGCAGCACCGGCAAAAAAACGCCGGACGGGGCGCCCGACCCGTCCGTTTTTTCCACCGGCTTAAATAAAGCCGGAATTCAAGTGGGGACGGCGATTGGTATGTTTGTGCGAACCGGCGGCGAAAAAGAGCCGGCAACAGTCGTGTTTCGCAACTTTTGGGGCGCGCAAAAACGCGAGAATCTTGTTGCGAGTTTGGATGTTTCCGGGGCGGCGTTTAATGAACGGTATCAAACCGCCGACCCGCAAGAATGGAACAAACTGTCGTTTCGTCCGCTAAGCGTGGGAGAAAATTATCTTACATGGCCCCGGCTGTCCGACTTGTGCGTTGATTTTTATGACGGCATGGACGAATGCCGCGGCGGCGCACTTTCTGGGATTGAACGCGATTCTTTGGAATCGCGGATGCGCGATTATTTTGACAAAGCAATTGATTGGGAAAATTACCTCGCCAAAGGCGGCGGTTTGGCGAAAAATGCCGCACGGTTTGACGCCAAAGAAGCGAGAAAGAAAGCGCTCGCCGATGGTTTTCAGGAGAATAATCTTGTTTCCTACACGATGCGGCCGTTTGACGACGGTTTTTGCTATTACACCGGGACGCGCCCGGTTTGGAATGAACCGCGCCCCGAATTATGGAAACAATTCCGGCCGGGCAACCAGTTTTTGTTGTCGCGTAAAAACGGCGTTGTTCAGAATGAAGGAATGCCTTTGTTGTTTACGCGCAATGTTTGCGACCGTGGCGCATTGCGCGGAATCGCCCGCCATATCCCTTTTGTTTTGCATCCCGAGGGCGGAATTGCCGGCGGAAAAAAAACGGCGAATCTTTCCAAACGGGCGCGGGAATATCTGAACGGTTTGGGTTTTGCGAATCCGGACGGGGACGGGGAAAGCGCGGAAGCGCTTTGGCTGCATTCGCTTGCAATCGGATATTCCCCCGCGTATCAAACGGAAAACGCGGACGGATTAAAGATTGACTGGCCGCGCGTTCCTCTGCCGCAAACGGCGGCGGGATTAAAACAGTCGGCGCTCCTCGGCGCGAAAGTGCGCGGAGTTTTGGATATGCAAAAACCGTTTTCCTGCCCGCCGGAACTCTTGGGATTGGGGGTGCTGAAAGGAAATATGGACGATTTGCGGCTTTCCGATGTTTGGGGCTACCGCGACGGCAAAGGCAAAACCTATCCGGGCAAGGGCAAAACAAGCGCGCAGCCGTCGCCGCAAACGCCGAAAGCGTTTGCGGCGCAATTGGGGGCGGCGATGACGGTGCATATCAACGACGGCGCGCAATGGGAGACGGTTCCTTCGCGGGTTTGGGAGTTTCGCGTTGGCGGATTTCAACCGGCGAAAAAATGGCTTTCCTACCGCGCGGGCAAAGTTTTGGGGCGCGCGCTGACCGCCGACGAAGCGTTCCGCTTTTCGGAAATCGTCCGCCGCATAGCCGTCCTCCTCCTCCTGCAAAAAGATTTAAACGCCAACTACCGCGCCGCCGCCGCAACCCCCGCCGACTGGCAACGCTAACCACCGCGCCCGATAGCGAAAAATTATACGGCGGCCAACCGCCGCAAAAACGGAAGAAGCGTCCCGCCCGCCGCCAGATATTTGCCAAACTGCGGCGGATGAAAGCCCTTTTCCCGCTCCCGTAGCGCATCCAAAGTTACCGGTTCGGAAAGAACCGTCACTTCGCCCAGCAAAATGGCAAAGCCAACTTTTGCGCCGTAGAAGTATTCGCGAAATTCGCGGCGGGATATTCCGCATGCGCCTTTGTGCCTGTCCCACAGGGCGGAAGATGACCCCTCGTCCAGTCCCTTCACCGTCACGGTGGCGACAATTCGGCGGCACGGCATTTTGCGGTATATCCACAGCGTGTCCCCCGGCGACAGGTTCATCCGCCGCCGCCGCAGTTCCACCGTCTTTTCGCCGGAAACGATTTTTTCGGCGTGGCGCCCCTCAATGGAGATGAGGACATTTTTGGAGTTGGCGGTCATACTTTTCCCTCTTTGAGTATCTTGCGCACCTTGTCGTAAGGCATGCGGGTGGTTGTGATAAAATCCGCCGGGTCGTGGCATTGAATGCGCCGAAGCGTGTTCAAAGTCACCGGCTTGGGAAGTATAACACAATTGACAAACACGGTTTCCATAACCCATTTGCCCATTTTGGCAATGTCTTTTTCGGTAAGAACCAAGCGGCGTTTGGTGTCATCGGGTATTCTGTTTTTCCGCCAAATCTGGACGCGCTGCACCCGGGCAACCGCAACAATCCGCCCGGGTTCTTTATTCTTTTCCGCAGCCGATTGATAAAAAAGCAATGGCATTCCCGCCTGAACGCGGGACCGGGATGTTACGGACCCCAAATAACTTTTATGTCCCAGCCATTGTGCCGCCGCCGGGGGCAGTAGCGGCTGTTGCCCGGCACTGCCCAGAAACTCTTCGGCAAACCACGGCTTAATGGGAAAAGCCACGCCGCACCGCCCGGGAAGAACAAAAACGGAGGACAAGTAATCCTCCAATTTGTTCAGCGGCACGGTTCTTCCCTCCCCGATTTCAACAGGTTGCATTCGCCAGCGAAAATTGGGAATTTGTTCGGGAAGTAAAATACCGCCCAGCCGGTTTACATCGCTCCGGTAGGCGGCCCAATTGTTTTTAATGATCGCCCGGGGAACATGAGTTTTCCGATAAACATTTCCTTTCCCTTCATCATGGGCGTAGCCGCGCGCAATCACAGCGCTTTTCGCCAATTCGCCGCCATGCAATTCAAGTTCTATGCTTGCGTCTTTGTCAAAATTTTGGGAAAACCATCCCAAAATCATATTCGCGGCTTGTTCTTCCGCTCCGCTTTCCGCCAAAAAAAGCGATATTTTTTGCTTGCTTGCCGCCGCGTCCAATTTGCCCGCCACAACAACGGCAAGCATTTTCTCTTCGTCCATTAAAGCGGCGCGAAAAGAAGGATTCCCGCCAATTGCGCCGTCAAAGCCCGCATTTTTCAGAGCGGCGTTATCCGGATTTTTTACAACGCTGAAAACAGTGCCGGACATGTCGGCCACACTGCCAACTCCCCCGCCCGGCTGAGTCGCCATTTCCCAATCCCACATGTCAGCGGGCGACAGTATATCCAGCGGGAATTGGAGATTAATATCGGCATGTTTTTGCAAAATGGCTTTGTCCTGGGTTATAAACCCTGCCGCGCCAGCCGCTATTGCAACAGACAGACACTTCAAGTCCAATTCATCACTTTCCCTAATCAGATGTTTCCCTGGGAAGATTATTTGCCGGAGCGTTTCTGTGACATTATTATCCGGAGACCCCGTCAGTTCGGGATATTTCAATGCGAGCCGGAGTGCTGGCTTGCCATTGCCCTTGAATTTTAACAGTTCCCCGGTTGTTTCCGGCGTGCGAGCCAGCCGAATTTCACCGCGCCCCGCCGAAATAAAAACAAAACGACCGACCGAATTTTGTTGCGATGCGGCGTCAATAAAAACATTGGTGTCCACAATGTACAAGTTTCCCGAGCGCACGCCCTCTATCCCCGCGCCCCAAAGAGACGGGGCAATATTCTTTTGCCAAATGCGGCAAACGGGATGAGTGCTTTTTCCTTTTGTCGTTCCGACGAGGGAAAAGCCCTGTTTTCTCCAAAATTCATTTGCCGGCAATGTTTCCCCGACCTTCGCGGAAATTATGCTATATTTGGCACTTTTCGCAAAATTAACGCCTTTCCGCAGCAATGCGCCTGCAATCCCCTTTTGCCGCTGTTTTTCCGCAACGACAATTTGATAAATTTTTTTCTCAGGGTGCCGCCCCCCGAGGAAAAGATGGCCGGCAAATGACTCCCCGCCGTTTTCCCGCATGAGAGCGACAAGGATGTTTTTCTTATAAATCGCGTTTTCATAAGCGCTTTCCGGCATGAAACCCAGCGCCTGTTTGTTGCTGTCGGCCAAAGCGGCGATTTCGCCGAGATACGGCAAGACGGCGTTGGCGTCGTTCAATATTTTGATGATCATGATTTTCCCCTGGTTTGTGGCGCGCGCCGGCAACAAAGATTGCCGCCTCGCTGCCCGCTACGAGCAAACGGAACAGGTTATATCACAAATTTTTCCCAAAGATACGCTTCTGCCCGGCAAAATATGAGCAGAAAGCATACCGCCGCTCGCAGACAGGAGTGAAAGGAAGGTTTGCGAAGAATGGCTGCGGCGCGCGGGGGATTTTGTCCGCCGGCTGCCCGCTGGATTTTTCCGCGATGCGCCCCGGCAAATGCGCGCAAAGCCATTACGCGCAAGCCGCGGTTTTGATTCTGCAATGCGGCGAGGACGCTTTTGATGTGCAAACGCGAATAAGTTTCGCCCCGTATTTGTGGCGCTATTTCCAAACCGCCGCCGCGCCGTTGCCGTAAGCGGCAACCGTTCTCGTTACACTGCTCCAGCGGTGTAACGGGGCTGACAACAGCGGGCGTTCACGCCCGCTCAAATTTAATTTGCCGGATTCCTGCTTTTTAATGGGAGTGCGGGAATGACGCAAAATTGGGAGCGGCGAGGACGCCGCTCATGGCGGATGCGTTACAACTCTGGAGAGTTGTAACGAGGGCTGAGTGTTTTTAATTTGCTGGATTCCCGCCTCCAGAAAAAGTGCGGGAATGACGCGGGGGGTTAGTTTTGGGAGAGTTCTTGGGCTCGGGTTTTTGCGGCGGTTATGGCTTTTTGGATGGTTTTTTTGAAGTCATGGGAGTTCAGGGTTTGGATGGCGCGTTCGGTGGTGCCGCCGGGGACGGCCACGGCTTCGCGCAATTGGCGGGGGGTTTTGCCGGATTTTTCCGCCATTAGTGCGGCGCCGCGCAGGGTTTGCAGGGTCAGGGTTTCGGCCGCCGCCGCGTCAAAACCGGCTT
>JAHRAH010000152.1 GCA_020027345.1 Gammaproteobacteria bacterium
AAAAGCAGCGCCAGCGCGGCTTCCGCCCAATGCCACCAGGAGAGGGGGGATGTTGCGACGGCGGCGGCGACGGTTGCGGTCATTGGGTTTCCCCCCCCCTGCCCCCCCCATCGGAGATGGGGGGGGGGTTAATTTGTTTTTCCTTGCCGCCGTCAAAGATGGGGGGGGGGTTAAGAGAGTAAAGGGGTTTTTGCAGTATCTTTTTTATCTTTGGGAGGCGGCAGGATAAAAGGACGAAAACAATCGCGCCGTAGACAACTGGCTCGCCCCAGTCCTCGCCTTTTTTTATCCAGAGAAAATGCAAAACGCCGAGCGGCGCTATTGCGTAAATCAGTTTATGCAGCGCGAGCCATTTTTTTCCGCCGAGTTTGCGCACCGCCCAGTCGGCGGAAGTCGCCGCCAGCGGAATAAGCATAACGAGCGCGGCGAAGCCGACGGTGATGTATTTGCGTTCGGCGATGTCTTCCAGCAGCGCGGAAAAATCCAATTGCAAATCCAAAAGCAAATAGGAGGAAAAATGCGCGGCGGCGTAGGAAAAAACGAAAAGCCCCGCCATCCGGCGCAAGCGCAGCAGCCAGTTCATTCCCGTGAGCATTCGCAGCGGCGTTACGGCGAGGGTGAGCGCCAGAATCCGCAGCGCCGTTATTCCGCTTTCGCGCGCGATAAATTCCACGGGGTCGGCCTGCGCGGGCAACTGATAAGCGGCAACCGCCGCCGGCGCGCAAAGCGCGGCAAACAAAACGCATTTCGCGGCGAACAATGCGCGCGCCGATATTTGCCGCGCGGGCATTCAGAATTGTTTTTGCAAATCCATGCCGGAATACAGCCCGGCGACTTCCTCGGCGTAACCGTTGAACATATCGGTCTTCCGCCGTTCGGGCAAAAAGCCGCCGCCGATGGCGCGCTCGCTCGCCTGACTCCAGCGCGGATGCGAAACATTCGGATTCACATTCGCATAAAAACCGTATTCGCCCGGCTGCAAAACATTCCATGTCGTCGCCGGCTGCTTTTCCAAAAAGCGAATCGCCACCAGCGCCTTGCCGGATTTGAAACCGTACTTCCACGGCGCGACCAGCCGCACCGGCGCCCCGCACTGCGTCGGCAGCAGCTCGCCGTAAACGCCGAAAACCAGCATCGCCAGCGGATGCATCGCCTCGTCCATCCGCAGCCCTTCCACATACGGCCAGGGCAGCGAAGAATTGGAATTCTCCGGAAACAATTCGTCCGGATTGAAAGTTATGAATTCCACAAACTTCGCCTTGCCGGTCGGCTGCGCTTTTTTGACCAGCGCGGAAAGCGAAAAGCCCATCCAGGGAATCACCATAGACCACGCTTCCACGCAGCGCAAGCGGTAAACGCGTTCTTCCAGCGGCGCGAGTTTGAGGAGGTCGTCCACATCCAAATCCAGCGGCTCGGCGACTTCGCCGCTGACGGCGACGCGCCACGGACGCGCGCGGTAAAAATGGGAGTTCGCCGCCGGGTCGCGCTTGTCGGTGCCGAGTTCGTAAAAGTTGTTGTAGCCCGCCATTTTTTCCTTCGGCGTGAAGGTGCCGTAGCCGCGCGCTTCCATAGTGAAGGCGGGGTTTGGCGCGTAGTCGGGCGTTGCCGCCGCTTGCGCCTTCGCGGGCGCAATCGCCGGGGCGGCGAGGGCGAGCGGCGCGGCGAGGGCGGCGCGCAAAAACTTCCTCCGCTTGTATAATGCGGGGGGAGTCAGTTCCGAGGGAGGAATGGACGGCGGTCGGCGAATCAACATTTGCCGATTTTACCGCAAAAGCGCGCGAGCGCAAAAGCGGGCGCAGCCGCCGGGTTTTCGTTCTTCCCGCCCAAAGCCGGCCCGCCGATTATGCCAGGGGAAAGCGCATTATCTCGGCGGACCGGCGGCGTTGTCGCCGCATCCATAGGCGCGTTCGCGAAAGGACCGCCCGCGTCGGCGCCGTTGCAACGATGGTTATTCCGGCTGGGGGAGCATCCGCAAGTAGGGTTTTTTCGTCTCCCAGCCGCCGGGAAACCGTTTTTTCGCCTCTTCGTCCGAAAGCGCGGGGACGATGATGACATCCTCGCCCTTGCGCCAATTCACCGGCGTCGCCACTTTGTGGCTGTCCGTGAGCTTCATGCTGTCAATGACGCGCAGGATTTCCTCAAAGTTGCGCCCGGTGCTCGCCGGGTAGGTGAGCGTGAGGCGCACTTTTTTATTCGCGTCAATGACGAAGACCGTCCGCACCGTCAGCGTGTCGCTGGCGTTGGGGTGGATCATTCCGTAGAGGTCGGAAACCTTGCGGTCGGCGTCGGCGATCATCGGGAAGTTCACGCGGTGCCCCTGCGTCTCCTCAATGTCGTCCTCCCACTTTTTCTGGTCGGCGGATTCGTCCACGGAGAGCGCGAGAACCTTGACGCCGCGCTGGTCAAACTCCGCTTTGAGGCGGCTGACCTCGCCCAGCTCGGTCGTGCAGACCGGCGTGAAAACCTTCGGATGCGAAAAAAGAACGCCCCACGAATCGCCCAGCCACTCGTGAAAGCGAATTTCGCCCTCGGTGCTGTTTTGGGTAAAATCCGGGGCGGTGTCGCCCAGTCGTATGCTCATTTGTGCTCCTTTTGGGATTTGTTTGCTTTCCCTGTTTGGAATTATAAGGGCGTTCCCCCGCTTTTTTTCATTCTTTTTCGGCATAACGCAATAACCCCCCGCGCAGTTGCCGCCGTCCCCCCGACCAATGCGTCATTCCCGCACTCCTATTAAAAGGCGGGAATCCAGCGAATTAAAACTCCGGGGGTGGAAAACGTCCGCCCCCGTCCCCGTCCCCATCGGTTAGAATCAACGCCGACAATGACAACCGAACTCGCAAAACACTTTGAACCAACAACGGCGGAAAGTTGCTACCCCGACTGGGAAGAGCGCGGGCGCTTTTCTTCCAGACCGCGCGAGGGGCGCAAAGGCGATTACTGCATCGTCCTCCCGCCGCCGAATGTTACCGGCACACTGCATATGGGACACGCCTTCCAGCATACGCTGATGGACGCCCTCATCCGCCGCGAACGCATGCGCGGAAAAAACACACTCTGGCAAGCCGGAACCGACCACGCCGGAATCGCCACGCAAATCGTCGTCGCGCGCGAACTGGAAAAACGCGGAATACACGCCGCAAAACTCCCGCGCGAAGAATTCCTCCGCCACGCATGGGAATGGAAAGAACGCTCCGGCGGGCTCATCACCGCGCAAATGCGGCGACTCGGCGCCTCCTGCGACTGGGCGCGCGAGCGTTTTACGATGGACGACGACCTCTCGCGCGTCGTCATATCGGTTTTTGTCCGCTTGTATGAAGAGGGATTAATCTACCGCGGCAAACGGCTCGTCAATTGGGATCCGGTAATGCTCACCGCCGTTTCCGATTTGGAAGTCGTCAGCGAAGAGGAAGCCGGCGTTATGTATCATGTCCGCTACCCTTTCGCCGACGGCGGAAAAGACCGCGGCGGCGGAATAATCATCGCAACAACGCGGCCGGAAACAATACTCGTGGACGGCGCAATCGCAGTGCATCCGGAAGACGAACGCTTTCGCCCGCTTTTGGGGCGGCGCGTTACCGTGCCGATGACGGAGCCGCCGCGCGACATAGAAATCATCGCCGACTCTTTTGTCGACCCCGCCTTCGGCGCCGGCTGCGTAAAAATAACCGCCGCGCACGACTTCAACGATTACGCCGTGCGCGAGCGTCATCCGGAAAAAAACATTCCGCTGATTATACTGTTCACGCCCGAAGCGAAAATGAACGAAAACGCCCCGGCAAAATACCAAGGGCTGGACCGTTTTGAAGCGCGCAAAAGAATAGTGGAGGATTTGCGCGCGGGGGGACTGTTGATTAAAGAAGAGCCGCACCGTTATCATCTCCCGCGCGGCGACCGTTCCGGCGCGGTTGTGGAACCGATGCTCACCGACCAGTGGTTTGTCCGCGCCGCCGAGCTCGCGCCGAAAGCGCTCGCCGCCGCCGCCGAAGGGCGCGTGCGTTTCTTCCCCGAAAACTGGCGCAAAACATACCAGCACTGGCTGGAAAACATTCAAGATTGGTGCGTTTCGCGGCAACTGGAATGGGGGCACCGCATTCCGGCCTGGCACGACGACGAAGGAAATATCTATGTCGCCGAAAGCGAAGAAAAAGCGCGGGAAAAAGCGAACGGAAAAAAACTGCGGCAGGACTCCGATGTTTTGGACACATGGTTTTCCTCGGCGCTTTGGCCCTTTTCCACATTGGGCTGGCCCGAAGAAAACAACGAACACTACCGCCGCTACTTTCCCACTTCCGTTTTGGTGACGGGCTTTGACATTATATTTTTCTGGGTCGCGCGAATGGTGATGATGAGCGAGCGCCTCGCCGGCAAGGAACCGTTCCGCGATGTATACATTACCGGGCTTGTGCGCGACGCCGAAGGGCAAAAGATGAGCAAGTCCAAAGGCAACATAATAGACCCGCTGGATGTCGTCGGCGGCGTTTCGCTGCAATCCCTGCTGGCAAAACGCGCGGACGACCTGATGACCCCGCGCCTGCGCGCGCGCATAGAAGCGCAAACAAAAAAGGATTTTCCCAACGGCATCCCCCCCTACGGCGCCGACGCCCTGCGAATGACATTCGCATCGCTCGCATCCTACGGGCGCGACATTAAATTTGATTTGGAACGCTGCGCCGGCTACCGCAACTTTTGCAACAAACTTTGGAACGCCGCACGGTTTGTTCTTTCCGCATGCGCCGATTACAAACACGAATCCGAAGCAACGGATGCCGCAAACGGTTACGGCATTCCCGAACGCTGGATTGTCAGCCGCCTGCAGCGTTGCGAATTGGAAGTGGAAAATGCTTTTGCGATATACCGTTTTGATTTGGCGGCGGCGGCGATTTACCATTTCTTGTGGGACGATTATTGTTCGCGTTATTTGGAAATGGCAAAGGGGCGGCTTTTGCGCAACCGCAAAGCGACTCAGCGCGCGCTCGTCGCCGTTTTGGAAACGGCGCTGCGTTTGTGCCATCCGATAATGCCCTTCATCACCGAAACGCTCTGGCAAAAAATAGCGCCGCTCGCCGGAAAAAGCGGCGAAACAATTATGCTCGCGCCCTATCCCTCCGCCGACAAAACAAAAATGGACGAAAAAGCCGAAGCGGAAATGGCGGGGTTTATCGCCGCCGTGGAAGAATGCCGCAAACTGCGCGCCGAACTCCGCATCCCGCCAAAAGAACGCCCGGCGGTTTTCATCGGCGAAAGCGGAAAAGCAACCCTCGCCCCGCTCGCCGAAGATTTTTGCCTGCTAACCAAAACAAGCGAAATCCGCTGGAACAACCCCCCGGCAAACCTCCCCCGCGTCACCGTCCCCTTGTCATTCCCGCGAAAGCGGGAATCCAGCGCCAACGCCGGCAATAACCGTAACGAAGACGGCGACAATACATTCCATCTCGCTCTGGATTGGCAAGCAACGGCGGCGGCGGACAAAGAAGAATCCGCGCGAACCGAAAAAAAACTGCGCGCAACAAAAGCGGAATTGGAAAAGTTGGAGCGCACCCTCGCCGACCCCGAATTCATCAACCGCGCCCCGCCCGCAGTGGTGAAAAAGAAAACAACCCGCGCCGCCGCCCTCCGCGCAACCCAAAAAGAACTCCTCCGCCTCCGCCAAACCCCGTAATCCCCCCGCGCACCCCGCCCCATTCCCGCCCCCCCTGTCATTCCCCCCCTGTCATTCCCGCGAAAGTGTTGGGTTCCGCATTGTTGTGTTGGTTTTGCAGGAGTTCCACGGGGGCTTTCCAGCCGAGGCGTTTTTGCCTTGTGTGGTTATAGGCGAACACCACCCGGGCAATGAAGCCGTTGCGCGCGGCG
>JAHRAH010000011.1 GCA_020027345.1 Gammaproteobacteria bacterium
GAAAATATTTGATAGAATGGCGGCGGCTTAAGCGGCGGCTCTGTGCGAAGCCGCGAAGGACGAATCCCACAGAAAAGGAGAAATGCCGTGGAAGACAACATGACGCGGATCAAAAAAATCATTTCCGAGCAACTCGGAGTGTCGGAAGACAAAATCACGCCCGAGGCGAAATTCACCGACGACCTCGGCGCCGATTCCCTCGACACCGTGGAACTCGTGATGGAACTGGAAACCGAATTTGACTGCGAAATCCCCGACGAGGAAGCGGAAAAAATCGTTACCGTCGCCGACGCGCTTTCCTACATAGAGAAAAAGCAGGAATAACGGGCGCCCCCGCACGCGCGCGATGAAGCGCCGCGTCGCCGTCACCGGGCTGGGCTTGCTCGCGCCCGTCGGCAAGAGCGCCGGCGAGGGCTGGCGCGCAGTCCTCGGCGGCAAGTCCGGCATCGGCGAAATCACCCGCTTTGACGCCGCCGCCTTCTCCACCCGCATCGGCGGCGAAGTGCGGGAGTTTGACCCCTCCGCCGTCATCCCCCCGAAGCAAATCCGGCATATGGATTTGTTCATTCAGTTCGGCGTCGCCGCCGGCGCCGAAGCCATCGCCGACGCCGGGCTCACTTCCGCAGAGCCGGACAGCGAACGCATCGGCGTCGCCATCGGCTCCGGCATCGGCGGCATCGGCACCATAGAAAAAAACCGCGACATCTGCCGCGACAAGGGCGCGCGCCGCATCTCCCCCTTTTTCATTCCCTCGGCGATTATCAATGTCGCCGCCGGGCATCTTTCCATTATGCACAACTACACCGGCCCGAACCTCTCGCTGGTTTCCGCCTGCACGACAGGCGCGCACAACATCGGCGAAGGGTTTCGCACCATCCTCTACGGCGACGCCGATGTGATGATATGCGGCGGTGCCGAAGCGCCCATAACCCCGCTCGGGCTCGGCGGCTTTACTTCGGCGCGCGCGCTCTCCACCCGCAACGACGAACCCCGGCGCGCCTCCCGACCCTTTGACCGCGCGCGAGACGGTTTCGTCCTCGGCGAAGGCGCCGGCGTCATCGTCTTGGAAGAATACGAACGCGCCAAAAAACGCGGCGCGACCATTCACGCGTTCATTCGCGGCTACGGCACCAGCGCCGACGGCTATCACATAACCGCCCCGCGCGAGGACGGCGAAGGCGCGCGCCGCTGCATGGAAAACGCAATGCGCGACGCCGGAGTCAACGCCGACGATGTCGCTTACATTAATATGCACGGGACTTCCACTCCCCTCGGCGATGTCGCCGAAAGCGTCGCCGTGCGCAAACTCTTCGGCGAACGCGCGGGGAAGATTCCGGCATCGTCAACCAAATCCATGACCGGGCATTTGCTCGGCGCGGCCGGGGGGATAGAGGCGGTCTTTGCCATTCTCGCCCTGCGCGAGCGCGCCGCGCCGCCGACTATCAATCTGGACGACCCCGACCCGCTTTGCGATTTGGACTATGTCCCCGGCGAAGCGCGCGAGCTCCCGCCGGGCGGCGCGGCGCTCTCCAACTCCTTCGGCTTTGGCGGGACAAACGCCACGCTGGTTTTCGGCGCGGCGTGACCGTGACCGTGCAGCAGCGCAACCGCAACAGTCGCCGCAACAGTAGTCGCCGATGCGCCTGACCGCATTCAAAGCGCAGGGATTCAAATCGTTCCCGGACGCCGCCGCCTTCACTGTCGGCGAGCCGCTCATCGGCGTCGTCGGTCCCAACGGCTGCGGCAAGTCCAACATAGTGGACGCCGTCCGCTGGGTGTTGGGAGAATCGCGCCAGAGCGCCCTCCGCGCGCGCGCGCTTTCCGATGTCCTGTTTAACGGCAGCGAATCGCGCCCGCCCGCCGACTGGTGCGGCGTGGATTTGAAATTCGCCAACGACGGCGAACGCGATTTGGGCGCGTGGGCTCCCTGCTCGGAGATTGTCGTCCGCCGCGAACTGGGGCGCGACGGACAGTCATTCTTTTATATCAACGGCGATGCAGTCCGCAGGCGCGATGTCGTCGCCCTCTTTCGCGGCACCGGTCTCGCGCCGCGCGCCTACGGAGTCGTGGAACAAGGAATGATAGGCCGCGTCGCCGAAGCGTCCCCCGAAGAACTGCGCGATTTTGTGGAAGAAGCCGCGGGCGTCTCCCACTACAAAGAAAACCGGCGCGAAACCGAACGGCGACTGTCGGTGGCCGAAGACAACCTGCAGCAATTGCGCCGCATCGCCGAAGAAGTGAACAAGCAAGCCGCGCGCCTGCGGCGTCAGGCCCAAACCGCGCGCCGTCACGAAAACCTGCAACTCCGCATCAGCGAATTGGAATCGCTGCTCTTCTCGCGCAAGCGCGAAGCCGAAAAAACCGAACTCGCAAAAGTCCGCGAGAACATCGCCGCGCGCAAGGCCCGCGAACAAACGGCAAAGGAAGAATTTGAAAATCTGAAAACCCGCGCGCAACAGGCGCGGCAGGCGCGCGAAGAATCCCTCGCCGCGGCCGCGCGCGAGAGCGCCGAACTCGCAAAACTGCAAGAGCAAGCCGAAGCAGCCGGGCGCGAAATGGAAAACGCCGACCAACTCCGCCGCGAAGCCGCCGCCCGCATCGCCGAAGACGGCGACGAACTCGCCGCCCTGCAAAAACAACTCGCAGACGGCGAAAAGGCCAGCCGCGAAGGCCAAAGCGAACTCGGCGAAACCGAAGCCGCCGCCGCCGCCGCAAAAAGCGAAGCGGAGCAAAAACACAAACAATCCGGCGAACTCGCGCGCCGCGCCGCGCATCTGGAACGCGCCGCCCAGCGCGCCCGCGCCGCCCTTTCCGCCGCCGGCGGCAAACTCAAATCCGGCGAAGCCCGCGCGCAAATGACCGCCGAAGAAGCCGGAAGAATCCAAGAACAACTCGCCGCCGCGCAAACCCTCGCCGCCCAAGTGGAAGCAACCGCAAAAAGCGCAGCGCCCCCGACCGAAAAAACCGCCGCCCGCCTGCGCGATTGCGAAAGCGCAATGCAGTCCGCAGAGGAAACCGTCCGCCGCGCGCGCGCAACCGCGGGAAAAAATCAAAAACAATCGCTGGAAGCGGAAAAACAACTCCTCGCCGCAAAAGCCGAAAGCGCCGCCCTCGCCGCCGTCGCCGCCGCCGCAGCCGGAAAATGGGCGCAAGACCCCCCGCCGCGCCTCGCCGATGTCCTCCGCGTGGAAGCCGGCGAATGGTCGGCCGCATTGGACGCCGCCCTCGGTTACGCCGCCGGCGCTTTTGTCGTGGACGACCTGCGCCGCTTTGTCGGCAAACGGGGACTGCCGCCGCCCGGCGCCGCAGTCGTCACAGTCGCCGCAAACGGCAGCGCCGCTCCGCCTTCCGCGCGGGAGGACGAAAAACTTCCGTCACTGATTTCCCAGTTAAAAGCGCCGGCGGAGAGTGTTGCCGCTCTTGCGCCGTGGCTGGACGGTGTCTATGCGGCCGAAAGCGAAAGCGATGCGCTGACTGCTGCGGCGCAATTAAAGAACGGCGAAAAACTGGTAACGCGCGCCGGCGTCGTTTACGAATCGCGCTCCGTCTACGCCCGCGGCGAAACGCTGGGCGGCTTTGACTGGCGGCGGCGAATGAAAGTGCTCGCCGCCGCCGCCGAAAAACGCGAAAAGGAATTTTCCGCCGCCGAAGAAAAACGGCGCGCCGGCGAAAGCGAACTCGGCGAAAGCGAAAAAGCCCGCGCAAAAAAAGCGCAGGAACTGGAGCTCGCCAAACACGAACTCTCCGAAAAGCGCGCCGAAACAATGCAGTGGCGCGAGCGCCGCGCAAACGCCGAACGCCGCCGCGAAGAACTGCGCGCCGAAAGCGAAACGCTGCTCGCGCGCAAAAAAGAAAACGAAACAACCGCAAGCGAATTAAAAGCCGCGCTCGCCGAAGGCGCAAACGAAGAAGCCGCGGCGCGCAAAAACGCCGCGCAAGCCGAAGAAGAGCTCAAAGCGGCGACGGCCGCGGCCGAAGATAACCGTTCGCAGGCGCAACAAGCGGAAGCGAAAAAAAAGGAATTGCAAGCGCGCGCCGAAGAAATCCGCCGCCGGCAAAAAGAGGAAAAAACGCGCGCCGAAGATTTGCGCGCGCGCGCCGAACGGCTGGAAGCGCGCCTGAAACAAGCAAAAAACGAAAGCGCAAAAACATCCGACGAATCCCTGCGCGCCGCCGCGCAAAAAACATCCGCCGCCGCAAAAGCAGCGTCCGCGCGCGAAGCCGAAGCAAAAACCCTCGCCGCGCAGCGCGAAAAAGAAGCCGAAGCCGCCGAAGCCAAACGCGAAGAATGCTACGCCGCAATGCAAAACTTCCAAAGCGAAATCGGCGAAATGAAACTCGCCGAACAGGAGCGCGCCCTCGCCATTGAGCGGCTCAACGATTCGCTGGAAGCCGCCGCAATCGGCGAAGCGCGCCTCGCCGAAATCGCCGAAGAAAACAAAGAAGCCGCCACCGCCGAATGCGAAGAAACAATGGAAACGCTGCGCCGCCGCCGCGATTCGCTCGGCGGCATAAACTTCGCCGCCGCCGCCGAACTCCGCGAGAGCGAAACCCGCGCCGAAGAACTCGCCGCGCAAATAAACGACATCGCCGCCGCCGCCGAAGAACTGCGCTCCGTCATTAAAGAAATGGACGAAGAAATGCGCCGTAAAATGAGCGAGATGTACCGGCGCATCAACGGCGAATTTGACGCGCTGTTCAAAAAGTTTTTCGGCGGCGGAGACGCGCGGCTGGAAACAGTCGGCGAAGAGTCCCTCATTGACGCCGGCTTTGAAATCCGCGCGCGCCCGCCGGGCAAGCGTTTGTTTTCCGCGCGCGCCCTCAGCGGCGGCGAAAAAGCGGCGGCCGCCCTCGCTTTTGTTTTTGCGCTGCTCAAACTCAACCCCCCGCCGTTTTGCATTCTGGACGAAGTCGACGCCGCACTGGACGAGCGCCGCTCCGACAACTTCGTCAAACTCCTCAAAGAACTCTCGGCGAACTTTCAGTTTATCGTCATCACCCACAACCCGATGACGCTGGAAAAAATGCAGCGCCTCGTCGGCGTTACGCAGGAGGAAAAAGGCGTATCCAAAATCGTCTCCGTAAACTTGCGCGAAGCGCTGGAAGCGGCGCGGGGATGAACGCCGTTTGGATTGCCGTCGCGGTTTTGGCAGTCGCCGCCGTTTTGGCCGCGGTGCTTTACGGTTTGCACGGCGCCGATAGCGCCGGCAAACGCAAGCGCGAAAACAAAACCGCATCCGGCGAACCCCGCAAAATAGAACCGGTAGTAAACGCCGCCGCCGAAAAAACACAAACGGCCGCGCCGCCGCAACCGTTGCCGCCGCAGCCGCAACCGTCGCAGGGTAATTTGGAAATAGCATCGTCCGCCGCGCCCGAAATCCCCCCGCCGCCGGAAGAAACGCTTGCGTCCGAAATGTGTTACGCCGCGCATGTTTTCGCGCCGCGCCCGCTCGCGGCCGAAGCGTTTGCGCCGCTCGCAGAACAATGGAAAAAATGGCGGCTGCCGCGGCACATACTGCTCGGCTACGCCGAACAGGAAAAACAATGGCGCGAACCCTCCGCCGATTCGCCGCCGCGCAAAAACTGGATTCTCGCCGCGCCCCTCGCCGACCGCAACGGCGCGCTGGACGAAAAACGCATACGCGATTTGGAAGAAAGCGCGCGCCGGTTTTGCCAAAGCATCGGCGCGCGCGGGAAATTCCCTTCCGTCGCCGAATCCGTCAAAAACGCCAAACTGCTGGATGAATTCTGCAACAGCGTCGACAAAATAGTGGAAATGCATCTCAGCGGCAGCCCCTCGCTCGCGCGCGTCGCCGAAGCGGCAAAAATCGGCGGGCTTTCCGCCGCCGACGCGAGCGGGATTAAATATGTCTGCCGGCAAAACAGCGAAACGCTTTTTTCCATGACCGTCTACACCCGCGCGCGCGGCGAAGTGCGGCGCGTCGTTTTTGAATTGGACGCGCCCAATGTATCCAATTCCGCGCGCGCCTTTGACGCGATGACGCGCTGCCTGCAAAAAACCGCCTCAATGCTTTCGCTGGAAATCACAGACGGCAGCGGCGCCGCAGTGGACGACGAGCGCCTTGAACAAATGCGCGAGCAACTTGCCCTGCTGAACGCCGAAATGAAAAAATTCGGAGTCCCCCCCGGCGGCGCAATCGCGCGGCTTTTGTTTTCCTGACCGGCAAACACATGAGCGAAGAAACCGCGCGCAAAACAATGCGCGAACTCGCCGCAAAAATACGCAAGGCGAACCGCGAATATTACGAACGCGACGCGCCCATAATGAGCGACGCCGAATACGACGCGCTCTGGCGGCAACTGCGGGCGCTGGAAGATTCCCATCCGCATCTGGCCGCGGCGAACTCCCCGACAAAAAAAATAGGCGGAAAAGCCGCGCCGCGATTCGCGCCCTTTCGCCATCCGAGCCCGATGCGCTCGCTCGCAAACGCTTTTTCCGAAGGCGAAGCCGGCGAATTCTTCCGCCGTATGAATCAATTCGGCGCGCGCGACTTTTGCGCCGAATGGAAACTGGACGGCATCGCATTAAATGTCGTCTACGAAAACGGCGAACTGAAAAACGCCGCAACCCGCGGCGACGGACTCACCGGGGAAGATGTTACGGCAAACGCAAAAACCGTCGCCAATCTCCCGCAAACGCTCGCCAATGCGCCGCCGCTTTTGGAAGTGCGCGGCGAAGTGATTCTCACTCTCGCCGATTTTTCCGCGCTCAACGAAAAACAGCGCGAGCGCGGAGGGAAAGTTTTCGCCAATCCGCGCAACGCCGCCGCCGGAGGTTTGCGGCAACTGAACGCAAAAATAACGGCACAACGCCCGCTGCGCTTTTTCGCGCACGGCGCGGGCGCGGGCGCAGATAAATTACCGGCAAAAACACACAGCGAAATACTGGACTGGCTGGAAGCGAACGGTTTCGCCGTCGCCGCCCCGCGCGCGCGCGCGAATAATGCGGAAGAACTGTTTGCGTTTTTTCGCAAGGCCGAATCCGCGCGCGCCGAAATGCCTTTTTGCGCCGACGGCGTCGCGTACAAAGTGGACGACATCGCGCTGCAAAAAAAAATCGGCTATGTCTCGCGCGCGCCGCGCTTTGCGCTCGCGCATAAATTTTCCGCCGAAGAAGCGGCGACAAAAACGCTGGCCATAGAATTGCAAGTCGGGCGCACCGGCGCGCTCACCCCGGTCGCGCGGCTGGCCCCGGTTACAGTCGGCGGAGTCGTAGTCGCAAACGCGACGCTGCACAACATAGAAATCGTCCGGGAAAAAGATGTGCGCGCCGGAGATTATGTCACCGTCCGCCGCGCCGGCGATGTCATCCCCGAAGTCGTCGCCGTAATTAAAGAGCGCCGCGATTCTTCGGCGCAGGAATGGAATCCCCCCGCGCAATGCCCCGGCTGCGGCTCGCAAATTGTCCGCCGCGGCAAGTGGCTGCTTTGCGAAAACAAACAATGCGAAATGCGCCTGCGCGCCTCGCTGCAGCATTTTGTCTCGCGCAACGCGATGGACATTGACGGAGTCGGCGGCGGGCTTTTGGAAAAACTGTTCGCCCGCAAACTCGCGCAAAAACCCTCCGATTTGTTCCGCCTGACAAAAAAAGATTTGCTTTCGCTGCCGCTGATGGCCGAAACTTCCTCGGCGAATGTTCTCGCCGCAGTGGAAAAAAGCAAAACCGCGACGCTCGCGCGTTTTTTGTTCGCCCTCGGCGTGCCTTCCGTCGGACAGTCCATGGCCGCTTCGCTCGCCGCTTTTTTCGGCAGTTTGCAAAACCTGCGAGACGCCCCTCCCGGCGCCGCCCTTTTTGTGCGCGATGTCGGCGCCGAAACCGCGGCGGCGCTGCGCGAGTATTTTTCCGACAAGGAAAACCGCGCCGAAATAGACCGCCTACTCGCGGTTGGAATTCATTGGGAAGACCCCGCGCCGCCGCGGCCGCGGCCGCTGGAAGAGTTTTTGTCCGCGGCGGCGGGATTAAAAAAAGCGCTGCCGTTCCTGCCCGATTTGGCTTGCGAACCGCCGCTCAAAGGATTGGGAAAAAGCGGCGAGGAAAAACTTGCCGCCGCATTCCCGAACCTGCGCGCGCTTTCGCAAGCAAGCGAACAGTCCCTCGCCGCCGCATTGGACGGCAAAACCGCGGCCGCCCGCAGCGTGCGCGCTTTCTTCACGCACCCCGAATACGCGCGCCTTGTTGAATTCTTTCTCGCCATCGGCAGGGAGTGGGGCGCGAAAGAAAACGCGCAAACACTCCCGCTCGCGGGGAAAACTTTCGTCCTCACCGGAACGCTCGCCGCAATGTCGCGCGCCGAAGCAAAAAACGCGATAGAAAAAGCCGGCGGAAAAGTAACTTCCGCCGTCTCCCCCAAAACCGATTTCGTAATAGCCGGCGAAAACCCCGGCAGCAAACTCCAAAAAGCAAAAACCCTCGGCGTAACCGTCCTGCAAGAACCCGCCTTCCTGCAAAAACTAAATTAAACCAAGGGTCATCGTAGGCCTCGGGCCTCGTTACACCTCTCCAGAGAGTTAAGTAACATTTCGTGGAGCTTTTTTCGGGCATTTGGAGAGGAGCAGATGGGCGATGAGGGATTGCTGGTGGCGGACGGGAAGTCCGGGATGGTTTTGCAGCAGGCGGCGCAGTTTCGC
>JAHRAH010000034.1 GCA_020027345.1 Gammaproteobacteria bacterium
GCGCGGGGGGGAAGGTGTTGCTTTCTTCGCAGTATTTGTCGCTCATCAGCGAGATGGCGGCTTTCACTGCGGGAACTTCGTCGCACGCGACGATGGGCGCGCTGCTTGGCAGTTACTGGCAGGACGAGACGACATTGACGACGCCGGGCGGCTGAGCGTCTTCCGTATCCTGCTTTGCGCGGCGTCCTCGCCCGCTCCTCCGCGTCATTCCTGCACTTTTTCCGGAGGCGGGGATCCGGCAAACTAATGCGACTCGTCAATTCTTTAAGGGGCTATCAGATTGGAGTCAAGAATATAATGCCCGGGATGTGCGGACAATTTTACCCGCCCGGCGGGGAGTATAATTAACGGCGATGCGAATTGGGATTTTGCAAACCGGCGAAACGCCGCCCGGGCTGCGGGAGAAATACGGGCGCTATCCGCAAATGTTTGTCGCGCTTTTTGCGCGCGCCGGAGTCGCGGCGGAATGGGGGGTTTTTGATGTCCGCCGCCGCCGCTTTCCGAAAAGGCCGGCGGAGTTTGACGGCTTTATTATCACCGGCAGCCGCCACGGTGTTTATGAGCCGCTGCCGTGGATTCCGCTTTTAATGGAACAAATACAAACGCTGCATCGTTTGCGCGTTCCGATGGTCGGCGTTTGTTTCGGTCATCAGGCGATTGCGCAGGCGCTCGGCGGGCGCGTCGTGCAGTCGCCGAAAGGATGGGGCGCGGGTTTGCAAAAGTGGGATATTTTACGAAAAGCGGAATGGATGAAAAATACGCCGCGCCGACTTTCGCTGCTTTCCTGCCATCAGGATCAAGTCGTGCGCCAGCCGCGCGGGGCGGTGCGGCTTTTTTCCAGCGGCTTTTGCGCGAACGCCGGTTTTATGATGGGCTCGCGCGTTTTTACTTTGCAGGGGCATCCGGAATTTACCGCGGAGTTCAGCCGCGCGCTTACCCGGCGGCGCAGCGGCGATTTGCCGCCCGCGGTCTGCCGCGCGGCGCTCGCGACGGCGGGCGGGCGACACGACGGCGAACTTTGCGCGAAGTGGATGGGCGCTTTTTTCGCCGCCGCCGCAAAGTGATACAATCGCGGAATATGGCGCAGGCGCAGTATTCCGACATTCAAAGCGGCGTGGACACGCGCGCGCTGGCGCTCAACCGCGTCGGCGTTCGCGGCGTGCGCCTGCCGATGCGCTTTGTGGACGAAGGCGGCGGCGGCGATTTTCCTTCCGTCGGCGAATGGCGCTGCCACACCGACCTGCAGGAAAACGCGCGCGGCACGCACATGTCGCGGCTGGTGCGCGCGCTGCACGAAAGCTGCGACCCGCTCACTTACGCGGGGTTTTTCTCCCTGCCGCAGTTGGTTTTGGATTTGCTGCCCGGCGCCGCCGAATGCGATTTGTCCGTGCGCTTTGACTGCTTTGTGGAAAAGAAAGCGCCCGTCTCCGGCGAAACCGGATTTGTGGATTACCGCGCGCTTTTTGCCGCAAGAAGGCGGCGCGAAGGCGGCGAGCGGCGGCTGGTTTCCGCCACGGTTCCGGTCACGAGTTTGTGCCCGTGTTCCAAGGCGATTTCCGAACGCGGCGCGCACAACCAGCGCTCGCATTTGACTTTGTATTTGGAGCCGGGCGCGCCCGCGCGCATGCGCGACATAATTGAATTGATTGAATCGTGCGCGTCCTGCGAATTGTATTCCGTGTTAAAGCGCGCCGACGAGCGCCATGTCACCGAGCGCGCCTACGACAATCCGAAATTTGTGGAAGATATGGCGCGCGATTTGGCCGGCGGCGCCGAACGCGAAGCCGGCGCGCTTTCCTGGCGCGTGGAAGCCGAAAACTTTGAATCCATACACAACCATTCCGCTTTTGCGATGATTGAATCGCCGAACTTCCCGGCGGAAATGCTGGCCTGATTCGCCGCGTCCGCTTGCGGATGAAAACCCTGCTGATAGTCGCAAACACCCCCTCGCAAAACGCGCGCGCTTTGTTGGAAGCCGCAAGCCGCGGCGCGAATCATCCCGAAGCCGGCGGAGTTGCCGTGCGCGCTTTGCAGCCGCCGCAAGCGAATGCCGAAGATGTCCTCGCCGCCGACGCGGTTATCATCGGCACGACCGAAAACTTCGGCTACATGAGCGGGTTGATTAAGGATTTTTTTGAACGAATATATTATCCCTGTCTGGAAAAAACGCGCGCGCTGCCTTTCGCGCTGTATGTCCGCGCCGGCAAGGACGGCACCGGCACCGTGCGCGCGGTAACGGCGATAACAACGGGACTGGGCTGGCGCGCAACGCAGCCGCCGCTGATGATGGTCGGCGAATGGCAAAACGATTTTACAGTGCAGTGCGAAACCCTCGGCGCAACAATAGCCGTCTCCCTGGAAGCGGGATTGTTTTAATAACGGCGGCGAAAATTAAGCGCGGGCGTTTACGGTTATCCTTTAAATTTGGCCGCCGATGTCGCCGTGCAAACCGCAAAAGAATGCGTCGCCGCCGCCCCGTCCGCCTTTGACGAAATACTATTCTGCTGCTTCTCCAAAAGCGACATGCAAATCTACCTGCAAAAACTAACCGCTTAATTCCGCGGTTGAGTGTGGGCGCCGGGGGACGCCGGACTCAATTCTTAACCGAAAAACTTTTTTCTTAGCGCTTCGGTTTCTTTGGCGGTTGCGCGGTATTGCTGGCCGCCGTCGCTGCGCGCTTTTATGCCGGCTATTGCGGCGGCGAATTGCATTGTCCGCCGCCATTTCCAATTGCGCAGCATTCCGTGCAATAAACCGGCGCGGTAGGCGTCGCCGCAACCGGTCGGGTCGACGGTCTCGCCCGTTACGACCGCATTGCAATGTTCGCCGCCGCCGTTGTCGTTGCCGTTACCGTCATCGTCCCCCCGCAAATGCAAACGCGCGCCGCGAACTCCGTCGGTAATAATTAAAGCGCCCGCTTTTTCCGCCGCCGCGCGCAAAGTCAAGCCGCCGCTTTGTTTTTGCGCAAGCGCGAATTCGCCGGCATTAAATATCGCGCAACTGCAGGCCGCAAGCCCTTCGCAAATTTCTTCGCCGCTCAGCAGCCCGAGCGCCTGCCCGGGGTCAAAAACAAAACTAATCCCCGCCGCCGAAAACTCGCGGATATGCCGCAGTATCGCCTCGCGCCCGTTTGGCGAAACAATCGCAATCCGCGGCGCATCGCCGCCGAAAATACCGCCCGCATTTTTTCGCGGCGCGTTTGCCGAAGCGCCCGGATGAAATATCGTCATCTGCGCGCCGTTTTTGTCGTTGGCGATGAAGGCGCAAGCCGTCCAGCAGTCGTCGCGCGCGTCCACATAACAATCGGCGATTCCGCATTCCGCCAGATGCGCGCGGTAATCGGAAAAATCCCTGCCGGCTGCGGCGAGCAGCAGCGGTTCGTCGCCCAGTTGCGCGAGTCCGTAGGCGATGTTTGCGCCGCAGCCGCCGAAGGCGCGCCGCATTCGCCGGGCGAAAAAAACGGCGCCCGCGCCCGCCTCGCGCAGGTCGTCGCCGCCGCAATGAAAAATGTAATCGTAGCAAAGCGAACCGGAAACCAAAGCGCGCATTCGCCGATTCTAATCGCAAAACAAAAAAATGATACAATTCCCCGATGGCGCGCGAGTGCGATTTGTTTGTCATCGGCGGCGGCAGCGGCGGAGTGCGCGCCGCGCGGCTGGCGGCGCAAAAAGGCGCGAATGTCGTTCTCGCCGAAAAAGCGGCGCTCGGCGGAACCTGCGTCAATGTCGGCTGCGTGCCGAAAAAACTTTTTTTCTACGCCGCGTCATTCGCCGCCGAAGAGGATGCCGCGCGCAGTTACGGCTGGCGCGAAGCCGCCCTCGGCGAGTTGGACTGGCAAACCCTGCGCGAAAACAAAAACCGCGAAATAGCCCGCCTCAACGGCGTTTACGAAAAACTGCTCGCCGATGCCGGAGTGCAAATTATAAAAGCCGAAGCGAAACTCTCCGGCGCAAACTCCGTAAAAGCCGGCGGCGAAGAATACAAAGCGGCGCGCGTTTTGCTCGCTTGCGGCGGCGCGCCGGCGCGGGCGAAAATATCCGGCGCGGAATTGGCGGCGCTTTCCGATGATATGTTTTTTTTGCCGCAACTTCCGCGCCGCGCGGTCGTTGTCGGCGGCGGATACATCGCCGCGGAATTCGCCGGGATATTGTCCGGGCTCGGAGTGCAAACCGCGATATGCTACCGCGCCGATTTGCCCCTGCGCGGCTTTGACGAAGATTTGCGAAAGCATCTGGCGGAACATCTCCCGCGCGCCGGAGTGCAAGTTTGCGCCGGCGCCGCGCCGGAAAAAATAGAAAAGGACGGCGGCGGCTTTCGCGTATCGCTCGCCGGCGGCGCGCAACTCCCCGCCGATTTGGTTTTGATGGCGACCGGGCGCAAGCCGGAAACGGGCGCGCTCGGTTTGGAAAACGCCGGAATACAAACGCGCGCGAACGGAACAATTCCCGTGGACGACGACTTTGCGACGGAAGCAAAAACCGTTTACGCCGTCGGCGACATTTTGCAAACGCCGGCGCTCACTCCCGTGGCGACTGCGGAAGCGGAAGTTTTTGCGGCGCGCGTTTTCGGCGGGGAGAAAACCGCAAAAATGGATTACGAAAACATCGCCACCGCCGTTTTTTCCAATCCGCCGCTCGCCACCGTCGGGCTGACCGAAGAAAAAGCGAAAGAAGGCGGGCGCAAAATAAAAGTTTTCCGCAGCGAGTTTTCGCCGCTGCGCGCGTCGTTTTCCAAAAAGGGCGAACGCGCGCTGATGAAAATGATAACGGACGAACAAAGCGGAAAAGTTTTGGGCGTGCATATCGCCGGAAAAGATTGCGCCGAAATGATTCAGGGTTTCGCCCTCGCCCTCCGTCTCGGCGCGAAAAAAAGCGATTTTGATTCCACCGTCGGCGTCCACCCCACCAGCGCCGAAGAACTCGTAACAATGCGCTGACCGCCATTCCCGCGTGCGGGAATAACGGTTGCCGTCTTTCTAAAACGGGAGTCCGTTGTCTGTTGCGCAGTGACGGTCCGCGCGCCATTCGGGAGTGCGCCGGCAAATCCAAAATCGGGAGGAGCAATCCGCCGCGCGGCGGTGATACAATCGCGGAAATGTTGCGGGGGTTTGTTTATCGTTGCGCGGCGGGGCGGGGACTGTGAGCGCTCCCTCGCGCAAGCCGCTTGCGCGCGCCGAAGCGGAGGAAATGCTGGCGCAACTGCCGCCGCCGTGGAAGATGGAGGGCGCAAAACTCATCGGCGAATGGCGCGCGAAAGATTTTTCCGCAATACGCAAACTCGTCGGCGCGATTATGCAAATTGCCGAAGAGGAGGATCATCATCCGCATGCGGAATTCGGCTGGAACCGCTGCCGCGCGGTGTTTTCCACGCACCGCCCGCCGGGGTTGAGCGCAATGGATTTTGCAAGCGCAAAAAAACTCTCGCAAGCGGCGGCGCACATTCCGGGCGTCGCCGCCGCCGATGACGGCAAAAGCAAGCGCGAAGCATAACCTGACCGCCGGCGCAATCGCCGCGCATCTTCGCCGGCTGGCGATGCCG
>JAHRAH010000041.1 GCA_020027345.1 Gammaproteobacteria bacterium
CGCCGCGCGCAACGGCTTCATTGCCCGGGTGGTGTTCGCCTATAACCACACAAGGCAAAAACGCCTCGGCTGGAAAGCCCCCGTGGAACTCCCGCAAAACCAACACAACAATGCGGAACCCAACACGAAAGCGGGAATCCATACGGTCTTTGCTTTTTCCGATGGATTGCGGGCGGGGGGGATTTGGCTTTTTCGCTGGCCTTGTATGGATTCCCGCTTTCGCGGGAATGACAAGGTGGGGGCGGCGGGGGGTAAAGGGGAGACGGTTGCGGCGGGGGGACGGACGACGGTTACTGCGGGGTTACAGTTGTCGTTATCGTTAGCGGGGGGGGGAGGGAGTGGCCGAGGCGGGAGAGGGTTTCGCGGAGGATGTCGGGGTAGTCGGAAAAAATGCCGTCGGCGCCGGCTTGGGCGAGGGGGGACATATCTTGCGCAGCGTTTATCGTCCAGTAATGCACGGCGAGTCCGTTTTCCTGCGCGCCGCGGATGAAGGCGGGGGAGGTCAAATCCATTCCCGCGCCGCGCGTCGGTATCTGCAAGGCGGCGGCGGGGGAGGAACGCAAAAAGCCCAAGCCGAGTTTCACCAGCACGACCGCCGCCGTCGCCTCGCCCTTCGCCGCCGATGTCGCCACTTCGCCGCCGCTTGCTGCGCGGAAGGCGGCGAGCGTTTCGCCGTCAAAACTGCCGACGATGACGCGCTTTTGCAGATTCAGTTCGGCGATAATTTGCGCAAGTTGTTTCGCCGCGTGTTTGCCTTTTTCGCCGCCGTCTTTCAGTTCAATGACGAAGAGCAGCGGCGAGGGCGCAAACTCGCGCAGGATTTCGGCAATGCGGGGGACGCGCTGCGGCGCGCTTTCTCCGGCAAAGCGGGCGGCGGCGTTGAGCGATTCCATACGCGCGGCATCGCTCGCGCCGACTTCGCCGCTTTCGCCGGTCGTGCGCGCCAGCGAGGAATCGTGAAAGGCGAAGAGGACGCCGTCGGCGCTCAGGCGGGCGTCCATATCCAGCGCGTCCACTCCCAGCGCCGCCGCCCCGCGCATCGCGGCGAGGGTGTTTTCGGGGAAGATCCCCGCGCCGCCCCTGTGGGCGATTATCAGCGGCCGCCCCTCTTTCGCGCGCCAGACGGAAGAACCCCCCCCCTTTTCCTCCGCCGCTGCTGTCGTCGCTGTCGTCATCGTCATCGCAATCGCTGTCATTGCTGTTATTGCCATCTTTGTGACCCCCCCCCAACCCCCCCCAAGCAAGTTGGAGGGGGGGTAGTTAAGTTTTATGGAAAAGGTATTCCCCCCCCCCATCTTTGATGGGGGGGGTTGGGGGGGGGAATTCCTGTGGTTGTCGCTGGCTTGGTTTTCCCCCCCCCCGCCCCCCCCATCGGAGATGGGGGGGGGGTTGATTTGTTTTTTGGCGGGGATGGGGGAGTGATTAGGGATTGCCATCTTTTTTTGCGAGGAGGGTTTGGACTTCGTTGGCGAAGGCGTTGCCGTTGTGGGCGCGGCATTTTTGCATTGCGTCTTGGAGGAATTCCTCGCCGTACTGCTGCGTGAGTTGCGCGAAAACGCGGGCGACGAACTGCGCGCCGGTGCTGCGGGGGGCGTCGCCGGCGATGTCGTAGAAGGCGGGCTTTTCGTCTATGTAAATGTGTTCGTGGATTCCGGCGACGGCGGCGTCGTCGTCCAGCACCCCCGCCATTGCGACGAAGTGGTCGCCGCCGTTCTCGCCGCCGCCGGGCGCGCGCCAGAAAAGCGAGGAGCCGCACACCCCGCAAAAGCCGCGCTCGCCCCATTCGGAGCTCTTCCACCAGCGCAGGTTTTCCTCGCCGCTTATCGTCGCGCCGCCGCAGTGGAGGCCCGCCGCCGCAAGTCCGCCGCCCCAGCGACGGCACATTTTGCAGTGGCACAGTCCGGTTTCCTTCGCCGGCTCCTGCAGTTCAAAGCGGACGGCGCCGCACAGGCATTTTCCGGTTGTCATTGGTTGATTCCTTTGGTTTGTTTTTGGTTGATGGAATTCCCCCCCCAACCCCCCCCATCAAAGATGGAGGGGGGGTTAACAGTCCCTCGTCAAAGATGGAGGGGGGGTTAACAGTCCCTCGTCAAAAATGGAGGGGGGGTTAACAGTCCCCTCGTCAAAGATGGAGGGAGGGTTAACAGTCCCTCGTCAAAGATGGAGGGGGAGTTAAGTTAAAAGCATTTTACAATGCGGGCGGAGTTTTTGTGTTCGCCGCTTTCCGCCGCCGCTTTTCGCCCGCCCGCGCCGCGCCCGCTTTGTTTGCGGTGATGTGGAGCACGGGCTTCGTCGGGGCGAAATACGGGCTGCCGCACGCGGAACCGTTTCGCTTTCTGACTTGGCGGATGTTTATCGTCTGTCTGCTGCTGGGCGCGCTGGTATTGTTTTTGCGCCCGCGTCTTCCGCCGTTTTCGGCCGCTTGGCGGATGGCGGTGGCGGGGGTTTTAATACACGGCGGCTATCTGGGCGGGGTGTTTTCGGCGCTGGCGGCGGGGGTGAATATCGCCGTCGTCGCCGTCATCGTCGGCGCGCAGCCGATAGCGACCGCCTGCCTCGTCGGCCCGATGCTGGGCGAGAAAGTGCGCGGGCGGCAGTGGCTGGGCTTTGCGCTCGGCTTCGCCGGGGTGTGGCTGGTGCTGGCGGAAAAGATGGAGTTCGCCGCCTTCGCCGAGCCGGGCGCGCTCTTTTCCTTCGCCGCTCTGGCGAGCATAACGGCGGGGACGGTCTATCAAAAACGGCACTGCGCGACGATGGATCTGAGCGCGGGGATGTTGATTCAATACGCCGCCGCATTTTTGGCGATGCTGGCGGCGACTGTGCTGACGGGCGAGGGGGCGGTTTCGTGGACGGGGGAATTCGCGTGGGCGATGGCGTGGCTGGTTTTTGTGCTGTCGCTGGGCTCCATCGGATTGCTTGCTTTTTTGATTCGGGAGCGGGCGATGTCGGCGACGGCGAGTTTGTTTTATCTGGCGTCGCCGCTGGCTGCGTTTTGGGGTTTTTTGTTTTTTGGGGAACTGCTGAACGCCGCCGCCTTAGTTGGCATTGCGCTGACTTGCGCAGGGGTGGCGATGGTTGGTTCCGGTTCTGATTCTGGCGGACGGTCGTCGTCGTAGTTTTTAACTGTCGTGGTTTTTAACTATACCCCCCGCCGCTTGCGGGGGGGGGTCGGAGCATTCCCCGACGACGAAGTCGGCGGGGAATGCTCCGGAGGGGTGGAGGGCGCCCTTATAAAAACGGTTGCCCTGACGATAACGGACACTCTCCACCCCCCCGGAGTTTTCCTTTCCCGTCTCCGATGGGAA
>JAHRAH010000104.1 GCA_020027345.1 Gammaproteobacteria bacterium
AACAACCATTTGGAAGGCGGAATCAACGCAAAACTGCGCCGCCTGCTGCGAAACCATCCCGGCCTTCCCGTCCGCCACCAGCAATCCCTCATCGCCCATCTGCTCCTCTCCAAATGCCCGAAAAAAAACAACACGAAATGTTACTTAACTCTCTCCATAGGTGTAACGAGGCCTCGTTTTTTCTGTTGGGTTTGTGTGGATTCCCGCTTTCGCGGGAATGACGGGGGGGGCGGGGATGACGAATATGGGGGGGGACTCTTCGGGGGCAAGTTTTTCGGGGGGGGACTCCCAATCGGGGAGGGAGATGCGGCGGAAGGTTTCGTTTTTTTGGGTTTGCCATTGTTCGTCGGCGGGGGAATGGAAATGGCCGTGGATTAAAGTGTGGCAGTTGTTTTTGCGCATCAGCGCTTCGGCGGCGGGGCGGGAGAATGTTGGCGGGCGGCGGTTTCGCCGGCTGCGGGCGCGGAGGTTTTTTGCGGTTTTCTTGCGCGCGGTTTTTGGCATCGCGGCGTATAGCAACCGCGCGGCGCGGCTGCGGACGACGCGGCGAAAAAGAAGATAGGAAAAATCGCCGCAAAACAAATCGCCGTGGGCGAGCAGCAGTTTTTTCCCGGCGGCGGAAAGTATGTGTTCGTCGGCGATGAGCTCGCAGTTTGCGGCGCTTGCAAAGCGTTCGCCCAAAAGGAAATCGCGGTTGCCGCGCTGCAAATACACTTTCACCCCTTCGGCGGCGAGGTTTTGCAGTTCCTTTTTTGTTTGCGCGCCGACTCCGTCTTCGCCGTCGCCGGTTTCCTGTTCGTCGCCGAGCCACAAATCAAAAACATCGCCGAGCAAATACAGCGCGCGGCATTCTTTTTTTGCGGCGCCGCGCAGGAAGGAAAAAAAGCGTTCGTTGCGCCGCGGATGCGCGGGGGAGAGATGCGCGTCGGCGGCTATCCAAACGGCGCCTTCTTCGGGCGCGCGAGTTTGCCGCAGCATATTCCGCCTTTTTTTGGCGGGGGGACGGTTAGTCCGCGGCGGCGGGTTCGCCGTCTTCGCCGATGCGCTCCGCCGCCTCTACGACGACATCGCGCGCGGGGACATTGTCGTAGCCGGCGCGCGTTTCGGTTTCGGCTTCGCTGATTGCGAGGACGGTTTCTTCGCCTTCCACAATGCGCCCGAAAACGCAATAGCCGAATCCGTCGTCGTCGGGCGATTTGTAGTTGAGGAAGTCGTTGTCGGCGACATTGACAAAAAACTGGCTGCGCGCCGAATGCGCCGCCGGCAGGCGCGCCATCGCGAGGGTGTATTTTTCGTTTTTGAGACCGTTCGCCGCTTCGTTTTGCAGCGGTTCTTCGGCGTTCTTTTTTTCCGCGAGCCCGGGCAGCATTCCGCCGCCCTGAATCATAAAGCCGGGGATGACGCGGTGGAAAAGTGTGCCGTTGTAAAAGCCGGCGTCAACATAACGCAGGAAGTTTGCGACGGTGCCCGGCGATTTTTCCGGAAAGAGTTCGGCGGTCATCGCGCCGTAGTTTGTGCGAATGCGCACGCGCGCGCTCATTTCGCCACCGCCTTTTCTATGACAATGTCATTTAGCGGGACATCGCGGAATCGCCCGACGGTGCCGGTCGCCGCGCGGGCGATGGCGTCGACGACTTCCTTCCCTTCAATGACTCGCCCGAAGACGGCGTAGCCGGGTTTGCCGCTTGCGCCGTCCAGCGATTTGTTGTCGTTGAGGTTGATAAAGAATTGGCTGGTCGCCGAATCGGGATTGGAAGTGCGCGCCATGGAGATGGCGTATTTTTTGTTTTTCAGCGGCGTGTGTTCGTAGGCGACGGGCGCGCGCGTTTCGCGCTGTTCCATTCCGGGTTCAAAGCCGCCGCCTTGGATGACGAATCCGGGAATGACGCGGTGGAAGATGAGACCGTCAAAAAATCCCTCGGCGGCGTATTGCAGGAAGTTCGCCGCGGTTTGCGGGGCGCTTTCCTCGTCAATTTCCAGGACGATGACGCCCTGCGAAGTGCGCATTTCCACTTCGCCCGCCGCCGCCGGCGCCGCCGCGAGCAACAAGACCGCCGCAAGCAATCGTTTCATATGGCAAAATTCCCCTTTCGCATTCGCGGAGTATTGTATCACAGCGCGCCCGATGAGTTTTGCCGCCCGTTTCGCCCCCAGCCCGACGGGGCTTTTGCACTTGGGCAACGCGCGCACCGCCCTCTTCAACTTTCTGGCGGCGCGGGCGCACGGCGGCGAACTGCTGCTGCGCATTGAGGACACCGACAGCGGGCGCGCCGTCGCCGGTTTTGCCGACGCGCTCGCCGAGGACTTGCGCTGGCTGGGGCTGGACTGGCGCGCGACGGCGCCGCAGTCGCAGCGGAAACCCGCGCACGAAACGCTTTTGCGAAAACTCGCGGCGGCGGGGGCGGCGTATCCTTGTTTTTGCGCGCCGGAGGAACTTGCGGCGGAACGCGCGCGACTGCTCGCCGCCGGCAAACCGCCGCGCTATTCGGGGAAGTGCGCCGCGCTTTCCGAAGCCGCCGCGAAAAAGAAAATAGCGGCGGGGGAAAAACCGGCGACGCGCTTTCGGATGCCGCGGGGGGTTGTTGCGCTGCGGGATTTGGTGCGCGGCGAAATGCGTTTTGAGGGCGGGGACATCGGCGATTTTATTGTGCGCCGCGCGAGCGGGGAGTTTTCGTTTTTCTTTGTGAATGCGGCGGACGACGCAGCCGACGGCGTTACGCATGTTTTGCGCGGCGAGGATCATCTCTCCAACGCGCCGCGCCAGATTGCGCTGCTCGCGGCTTTGGGTTTGCGGCGGCCGCTTTACGGCCATCTGCCGCTGCTCACCGACGCCAACGGCAAGCCGCTTTCCAAACGCGGCGGCGCGCTTTCGCTCGCGCAAATGCGGCGCGACGGTTATTTGCCTTCGGCCGTTCTTAATTATCTTGCGCGATTGGGCTGCGCTTTTTCGCGCGGCGAAGCGATGACGGCGGAAGAAATGGCGGCGGAGTTTTCGTTTGCGCGGCTTTCCAAATCTCCGGCGAAGTTTGACGAAAAACAATTGCTGAGCCGCCAGCGCGAGGCGCTGCATTCTTTGGACGGCGGCGGACGATTGCGCTGGATGGACGGTCTCACGCCGCCGGGCGCGAATCCCTCCGCTTTTGCCGATGCGGTTATCGGCAATGTTTCGCTTTTTGCCGATGTTAAAGAATGGGCGCGAACCGTCGCCGACGCTTCGCCGAATGCGGATGCGGCGGCGGTTATTAAAAAAGCGGGGGGGGACTTTTATCGCTCTGCTTTGGCGGCGATGGAAAACGGTAACGGTGACCGTAACGATGGCGGCGGCGACGGTGATTGGCGCGCGTTTTGTGATGCGGCCGGGGCAAGAACAAAACTGCGGGGGAAAGATTTGTTTCTGCCGCTGCGCGCGGCGCTGACGGGGCAAACAAGCGGCCCCGAAATGTCCCCCTTTTTCGCATTGATAAGCGAAGACGAACGCAAAAAAAGATTGCGCGCCGCGATTGCGCTTGCGGATTCCAATTAAAAACCGGCCCTCGTTCCCACGCTCCAGCGTGGGAACGCAGCCAGCAAACAAATTACCCCCCCATCTTTGATGGGGGCTGGGGGGGACGCCCGCTCAAACTAAGAGTCGGCGTGGACGCCGGGGTATCCGTTCCCACGCTGGAGCGTGGGAACGAGGCCCGTCCCTCATTCCACCCCCTCGTCATTCCGGCGAAAGCCGGAATCCATATAATTTTTCCTTTTCGCCACCGTTTTCGGGGAACGGAAAATTCGTCTTTTTCGGCCGGCTCTATATGGATTCCGGCTTTCGCCGGAATGACGGCCGGCTTTTTATAGTCGGCAAAGGCGACAGCAGGAAAATCACCGCCGTATTCCGATTGCAGCATTCCAAAAAGCCCCGCCCCCGGCGCGACCGTAGCAGTCATCGTCATCGTCATCTCGGTAACCGTCAAATTGCCGATGGTCACCGTCCGCGGGATAAGATCCAACTCGCCGGTCGCCACATCATATATCGGAAGTCCGCCGCCGACATAATTCGGAACAACCCATCCGTGCGTGTTACGCTCCCCCGTAAATATCGCCGTTCCGTTCACCGCCGTCACCGCCTGCTCCACCGGCGAAAGCCATATCAATCTGTTCCTGTCCGGTTCCGCAGACGCCCTTCTGGCCGTCGCCGTCGCATTCCCCATCCAAACCGTCGCGCCGTTGAAACCGGTGGTGACTGTGTTGGTAACCGTCATAATCCGCAAGGAAAACAAAGTAACCGCCGCCGTCAAAAACTTGTCGGCGACACCGGGATGCGAATCGCTTGCGCGGACGGTTGTTGTAAACCGTCCCGCAACCGCCGCGTTTGCGATAACTAAAACAGTGTCATTGACAAAAGAGAAATTGTTTTCCGTTCCCGCAAAATCCGGATTCCCCGGATTGTCGCCGCCGGAAATAGCAATGGTGCCGATTGTCACCGCATTCGTCGTCATCAAAAGCGAAAGCGAAGGCGTCCCCGCAAAACCGATAGTCAACTCCGGCGGATTAACAATTTCCAAAGTAACCGCAGCCGTCGCAATTTGCAATTCGCCGATAAGATTTTGCGCGCTCGCCGTAACCGTCACCGAAACCGTCGTCGGCAAATGCGGATTGACCGAAAAACGCAGTTCGCCGTTGTTCGCGTTTATCGCAAATGTCGGCGAAGCGGGCGCGTTCAACAAACCGTAACGAATATCCGTCCCGCCGCCCGCGGCGAATGTCGCAAGCGCGTTGTAGTTTGTGTGTGTCGTCAGCATCAGCGGATTATCAAGCGGCGAAGCCAGCACAAACCCCGTTACCAACGAAAGCGCCGCCGTCAGCGTCGCGTCCGGCGTGTTTGCGTGCGCGTCGCCGATGACGATGGTCACGGCTATCGTCTCCGCAGTGTCCGCATCTGTAAATACCAAAACCGAATTGTTGAAAGTGCGCGGCGCTCCGCTCAGCGTCGGCAAATGCGCGCCGAATCCTCCGCCGCTTGTAACGGTGCCGAACAAAACATTCCCTCCGGTTGTAAGCGCGACCATGCGCGGCGTCCCCAAAAAGCCCGCGACAACCGGCGGCGGGTCGGCGGCGACGAGCGTCAACAATGCCATTGCAGTTTGCGTTATGTCCACCGGTTTTATCCCCATCACAGTCGCCGTCAGCGTAACCGTCAGCGGCAAATGCGGCGGGGAGGACAGTGTTAATTTGCCGTCCGTTTCGCCGATTGCGACGGTTATGTCCGTGCGCGCGAGCAAGCCGTAACGGTAACTCGCTGCATCGCCGCCGTCCGCCGCAAGCGTCGCAATCGCATCGGCTGCGGCGACGCGAGTCGTCACCATAATCGGCGGGGACTGTTGCGGCAGCATTACGCTTTCCAAACCGGTAACGGTCACGCCGCCGGTTATTGCATACGCGCCTTCGGCAATATCCAATATCACCGAGTCCGGCAATGTCGGCGAAGACATTCCACCTTCGTGCAATGTTATTTTTGTTTCGCCGCCGCCGATATCCCACGAAAAGCGCGTTCCCAAAAGTCGGACGGTTACGCCGGGCATTATTACCGTTTGCAATCGGTTATTTCCAAAACGCTCAAACTCCCCGCCCCCGCTGATTACTTCAAGAATGCGAGCGGTTTGCGAAATGACGACGCGGGAATTTGCGTTTAATGTCAGATTCCATCCGCCCGCCTGTTGCCGGAAAAACGCTTTTTCAGTTGCGGAACCCGCGCCGGTTCCGACATTCACATCGGAAGTCAGCGGGAAAGTGTAATTAATTTGCGTTGTCGTCCCCGCGAAAGCCGTTGCCATCGCACCGACGGTTATGTCCACCGACAAATCGGAAGTGACCAATACCGCCGCGAATTGCGAAACGCCGCCGCCCGCGCGGGAGATGCGCTGCGAATATTCCCGGCGCGCAGAATCATAAAAATGCAAACGCGGATTAAAACCCCCCGCTTTTTCCGCGCCCGATGACGCTTCGCCGAATGTGTGCGAATACGAAAAACTGCCGCCAAAGTCGCCGCTGTCCTCGTCGTATTCCGCTTCCAAATACACCCCGCCGCCGGGCGACAAACGCAAACCATAACGAAAACCTTCGTCGTCCCTGTCCCCGCGTTCTCCTTCCCATCGGTAATATCCGCCGCGCAATGCCGCCCATTCCAAACCCGGCGCGCGCAAATACAAATCGGCGTCAAAACCCTCGCGCGTGTAATAGTAACCGTCGGCTTGCTGTTTGCCATCGGTTATCCGCCAGTAACGGTTTGCGGATAGTTCCCCGTATTTATTCTTCCATTCCGCCCCAAACGACCACCGCCAGAATCCCCCTGCATTTTCATCGCGCTCATAATCCAAAAACGCATTTGCGCCCAGCAACGACTCTCCTTTAACAACGCGCCAGAATAAACCTGCATTCCCCCCGCGCGCCTTTTCCTCCCCGGCATACCCGCGCAAGTGCCAGCCCATTACATCGTCCCCCCGCTCGCGCAAACCTCCAAGTGCATCAATCGCAAATTGCCCCTTGCGCCCGCCAAGGGAAGTTTGAAAGTCCACCCGCGCCTTTTTGACAAACCCAAACCGCGAAACCGCCGCATCGCCGACAGCCACCCCCGCCCGATTTTCCCATTCGCCAAGTAGTCGCCGCAACTCCGCCCGCTTCCATTCCCCCAATTTGTCATTCCCGCGAAAGCGGGAATCCAGAACAACGCGCGCGCCGCGATGAATTGCGGACTCGGCAATGACTCCCCCCGTCATTCCAGCGAAAGCTGGAATCCATAACCCGCTTGCCGAAACCGCAGAATCCCCGCCCGCCCCGACGCCCGGGGAAAAAGGAATGTCCGTATGGATTCCAGCTTTCGCTGGAATGACGGGGTGGGCGGGAACGGCGGAGGACGAGGAATCCCCCTTAGCGCCGAGGGCGAGGAAGATTAGCGCGCCAACGGCGAGCGCCAACCTCCCACACTTTTCAACTTTCGCGCATAAGTCATTGTTTTTCCGGCGAAAACGGGGGGGGGGGGGGGGTTAAAACTTGCGCCGCCCCACCGCCGAAAACGGCGGAACGGTTGTTGCGAAAGAGTCCCCTGTTACTCATAATTTCCCCCGCCGCCCGAAAGCGACGACGGGGGGATAATACCACAATCCGCACAAAAATTTCAACTTTTTTAAATTTTTCCTCCTCCTCCGTCGTTCCCGCGAAAGCGGGAATCCAGACCGAATTAGAGAATACCCGCTTCTCGTTACATCTCTCCAGAGGTGTAACGCATCGCCATGAGCGGCGTCCACGCGCTCCTAATTAGAGTCGGCGGAGACGCCTGAGAGTCGGCGTGGACGCCGGGGGGTATGCGTTCCCACGCCGGAGCGCGGGAACGAGGCCGTTTCAGCCCTCTTCTTTGTATTGTTTGAGTTTGCGGTAGAAGTAGGTGCGCTCCAAGCCGGAGATTTCGGCCGCCTGCTGCATATTGCCGCGCACGATTTGCACGAGGTTGCGAAAGTATTCGCGCTCAAACATCTCGCGCGCCTCGCGCAGCGGCATGGAAAATATGTTCGGCGAAAAACCGCGCGAGGAGGAATTGCGCGAGAAGCGGTCCAGAATGCTTTGCACAATGTCGGCCTCCACTTTGTCGCCCTCGGCGTACATAAAGGCGCTGCGCACGACGCTCATCAGTTCGGAAAAATCGTTTTCGTAGTTGTGCTGGCACAAAAGGTTCACCGCCTGCGGCGTGAGATGCTTGCCGGCCATGTCGGTCTGCGCCGTCAGCGATTTCGTTATCAGCGCCGCTATTTCGGGCAGGTCGTCCATGCATTGCGAAAGCGGCGGCATCATCACGACGCGGCGGGAGAATATCTCGGCGAGTTTCTGGTTGAAGCGGCTTTTTTCGGCGAAGACCTCCGGCGGCTGCGTGCTGCAGGCGGCGACGCGCGTGTTGATTCTCGCCGCCTCGCGCACCAGCCCGAGCAGCCCGCTTTGCTGCACGGCGTTGAGAAAATCCAAATGGCGGACGATAATCAAACCGCCGTCGGCCTTGCGCAGCAGTTTGTCAAAGCCGATTTCCAGCTGTATGCCGCTGTCTATGAAAACGACCGGCTTGTTCGGCGGCGCAAGAAACTGCGCGAAAAAAAAGATGCCGCTGTCGGGGCTGCCGACAAACAACACCGGCAGCGGTTCGGCGGAAGCGTCCAGCATGTTTTTTTTCAACTGCCGCATCGCCGGCGATTTGCCGAAGTTTTCCTGCCGGATGTAGGGGCTGGAATGGCTGGCCTGCCCGCGGTGGAGCGTGTTTTCCACGGCGGTCAGCAGGCGGCTCGTCGCTATCGGCTTTTCCAACACTTCGCGCGCGCCCAGTTTCATCGCTTCCACCGCCATGTCTATCGTCGCGTGCCCGGACATAATCAGCACGGGGACATCGCTGAGCCCGGATTCGTTCCATTGCTTCAGCAGCGTGAGGCCGTCCAGCCCCGGCATCCAGATGTCCAGCAGCACCAGCGAAAGGTTTTCCTCCATCCGCGCCTTCCACGCGGCTTCGGCGTTTTCGGCGCAGACGACGGCGTAACCCTCGTCGCTGAGTATCTCCGCCAGCAGTTCGCGGATGCCAATCTCGTCGTCAAGGACGAGTATCTTTTTGCGTTTGCCCTGATTCATTCTTTCGCGCGCGAAACCGCATTTTACAACCCAAAGCGCAAATTGCGCCAACCCCGCATTTTTTTTCGCCGCGGCGATTAAAATGACGGTATGGTGCGCAGGGGTATTTTACTCGCCGGCGGCGCAAACACGCGCCTGCTGCCGATGACGAAGGCAACGCCCAAATCGCTGCTGCCGGTCTTTGACCGCCCGCTGATATATTATCCCCTCTCGCTGCTCTTCGCCGCCGGCGCGCGCGAGATACTTCTCATCGCCGCCCCGCGCGGGATAAGCGCGCACAAGCGGCTGCTCGGCGACGGTTCCGCCTTCGGCGCGCGCATTGTTTACGCCGCGCAAAAAAAACCGCGCGGCATCGCCGACGCCTTTCTCATCGGGCGCGACTTCCTCGGCGGCAAACCCTCGGCGCTCGCGCTCGCCGACAACATATTCTTCGGCGGCAAAACCTGCGCAGTCCTGCGCAAAGCCGCCGCCGGCAAAGGCGCGCAAGTTTTGGCAAAGCGCGTCCCCGACCCGGAGCGCTTTGGCGTCGTCACATTCGGCAAAAGCGGAAAGGCGCTCTCGCTCGTGGAAAAACCCAAACAACCCGAATCCGACTGGGCGGTCGCCGGCTGTTATTTTTACGACGCCGATGTTTGCGCTATCGCAAAAAACCTCCAACCCTCGGCGCGCGGCGAATTGGAAATCACCGACATCAACCGCGAATATTTGCGCCGCGGCAAACTGCATATCAACAAACTCCCCGCCGATTCCCTCTGGTTTGACGCCGGCACCGCCGAGTGTCTGCTGCAAGCGGCAAACACTCTCCGCGACGCAAGCGACCCTTCCGGCCTGGGCTGCCCGGAAATCGCCGCGCGCAAACAAGGATGGCTCAGCCAAAGCGAGCTCCTGCAATCCGCCAAAGCGCAAAAATCCTCCCTCTACGGCAAACGCCTTCTCGCCCTCGCACAAAAAAACTAACCGTCATTCCCGCGAAAGCGGGAATCCATACGGAGCCGGGGAAAAAGAGGAATCGTCCCCCCGCCCGCAAATAACAGCGAAAAGAAACAACCGTATGGATTCCCGCCTTCGCGGGAATGACGGCGGGGGGTCAGATAATCCCCTGCTTGCGCAGTTGCGCTTTCAGGTATTCCATTGCGCGGTCGCCTTTTATGCTGTTGCAGGCCTGGCAGAGCAACTGCAAATTCTCTATCGCCGTCTGCCCGCCTTTCGCCTTCGGAATGATGTGATCCAGAGTCAGATTCCGCTTGTGAAAACCGATGCGGCAGCCCTCGCAGATGCCGCCCTGTTTTCCGTAAAGGTAATCCTTGTCGTTCAGTTCGGCGCGCGTTTGGAATTTCCGGTCCGCGCCGGTGCGCGTCGGCAAATCAATGCGCACGATAATGTCTTTCTTCAGCAGCGGCAACCGGTTCTTGATAATCGCGGCGGCTTTCGCAGAGGCGTCAATCCCTATCCACTTGCGCCCGAGTTTTTCCGCCGCCTCCATCGCCGTCCCGCAGCCGCAGAAGGGGTCCAAAACCAAATCGCCCTTGTCGCTGGAAGCGGCGACAATCCGTTCCAACAGCGCCCGCGGTTTTTGCGTCGGGTAGCCGGTCTTTTCTTTGGAAAAACTTTTAATCATAATGGAATCCAGAATGTCCGCCGGGGAGCAATTCCATGTGTCCTCTATCGGAACGCCTTTGCCCGACGGCTTTTTGCCGTCGCGCCGCACATACCCCTCCGGGTAGGGAATGTATTCCTTGTTGAATTTTTTCGCCGCCGCCGGGGTTTTTGCGTAATACAAAAGCGTGTCGTGATTGCGAATCCAGCCCCGCTTTTGCGTTTTGAAGCCGGACACCCATCCGATTCTCCAAATAATCTCGTTGCGAAAGTTCGCCGCGCCGAAGACGGCGTCCATCGTCAGTTTGAGCAAGTGCGACATTGTCGGGTCGCAATGCAAATATACGCTCCCCGTTTCTTTGAGAATGCGCCGCATTTCCAGCAGGCGAATCGCCATATAGCACAGATAGGATTTGTCCGGCTTGCCGCCGCTCATCCCCGCCGCGTCTATCACCGCGTAAAGCGCGCGGTTTGCGCTTGCTATTTCGCCCAGCCATTCCGCTTTGATGTCGTCGTAAGTCCAGCGGTCTTTAAACGACGCCCCCGCCGCCGCGCTCCCTATCGGCGCGTCCCATTGTTTTTTGCTGTTGAACGGCGGGTCCAAATAAATCAGGTCGACGGATTCCCCGTCCATCCCCCGCATCACTTCCAGACAGTCGCCGTCGCGCTGCATTGTCCCCGTGAACACCGTGCGATTCTGAATGTTCGCCTGCATCGCCGCGCATTGTATCACGCGCCTTCGCCGCCGCTTTCGTTTTCGCTTTCGCGGAATGCCGGCAAATATATCGCGGCGCGCACTCCTTCGCCGCTGTTTTCCACGGCAACTTCGCCGCCCATTGCCGCGATGGCTTTGCGCGCCATTGCGAGTCCCAGCCCGGTGCCGCCGGGTTTTGTCGTAACATACGGCTCAAACAATTTCCCCGCGATTTCTTCGGGCAGTCCCCCGCCGTTGTCGCAAACCGTCAACAGCGCGCCTTCTTTTTCCGGGCGCAGCGCGACGGTTATTTCCGGCGACTCTTTTTCGGCGACGGCTTCGGCGGCGTTGCTCAGCAAATTATGCAGCACCTGCCGCAGTATCAGCGGCGCGGCCGCGACCGCCGGCGTTTGCGCCAAATCCAGCGAAAGCCGCAACCCCGGGCGTTCGTAAAGCCGCGCGACTTCGCGAACCAGCGCGCTCAAATCCACCCGCTCCGTTTGTTGCGGGCGTTCGCCGGCGTTGCCGCGAAAAGAATCCACCATCTCGCGCATTGCGTCCACCTGATTCACGATGGTCGTAACCAGTCGCTCGAGTGTTTCTTTTTCTTCGGCGGGGAGTTTGCCGGAAAGTTTTCGCCCCAACCTTTCCGCCGCCAACCGTATCGGCGTAAGCGGATTTTTGATTTCGTGCGCGAACCGCCGCGACGCTTCTTCCCAGGCCGCTTCGCGTTCCGCGCGCATTTGCCGCGTGATGTCGTCAACGACAACAATAACCGTCCCCGCCCCCGCGCGCGAAGGCGAAAGCCGGCGAGTGCGCGCGACCAACGCCGAATCGCCGGGGCCCGCCAACCTTCGCTCCTGCGTTTCGCCAACGGCGACGGCGACGGTTTCGGCAATCCCCGCAAGCGCCGGAGTGTTTTGCGCCGGTTTGCCGACAAACGCATTTAAATCCGCGCGCAAAAGCCGCGACGCCGCCGCATTAACCTGCGAAAGCCGCCCCGCCTCGTCAAAAACCAAAACCCCCGAACTCAGCGACGCAAGTAAATTTTCCAAATACAAATTTGCCGCAGCCAAAGCCGCCCGCCGTTCTTCCGCCGTCCGCCGCGACTGCGCGAGATCGTCAACCATCGCATTAAAAGCGCGGCTCAGCATTCCGATTTCGTCCGAACCGCTTTCGGCGAGCCGCCCGCTGAAATCGCCGCGCCCGACAGCAGTCGCCGCCGATGCCATTCGCACCAGCGGATGCGAAAGCCGCCCGCCCAGCCAAAGCGCCGCCGCCGCCGATGCAAGCAGTATCATCAAAAACGCCAGTGTCAGAGTGAGCAAAAAAGAAAGCCGCAAACCCCGCCGCACCGCCAACAGTTTGTCGTATTCCCGCCGGCCCAATTCCACTTCGCGCAAACCGGCGAGCAAATCCGCCGGCAATGCGCGCGCAATGCGCACGGCAAAAACCCCGCCGCCGGCCGGCGCCCGCGCGACCACTGCAATGCCGAAATCCGAAAGATCGCGGTGCAGCGGTTTCTCGCGCAGTTTTGCCAAAGCCGCCGCCGGCAACCGTCCCCCCGCCGCTTCTTTTCCGCTCGCCGCCAGCGCGCGCCCTTCGGAATCATACAAAGCGACGCCGTCCAATTCGTGAAACAAACGAAAGTCCTCCACCCAAAAAGGCAGCGCCCCGCCGCCGCGCAAATTCCCCGCCAAATCCCGCGCGATAACTTCCAAAGACGCAAACTCCCCGTTTAAAACACTTTTGCCGAACGCCTCGCCCTGTTCAAAAGAACGACCAAGCGGAGTCGCAAACCACGAATCAATGCTGCGAAAAATACCCGCCGCCGAAACCCCGTATAAAACCGCCGAAGGCAAAAGCGCCGCGCCCAAAAGCACCCCGCCCAAGCGCATCGCCAAACGACCCCCCGGCGCGTCCCGCCGCCAAGCCGCCGCCAAACGAAAAGCCGTCGCGCACGCCGCGCAAAATATCAAAAATATCAAAACGCCGTCCGCCACCAGCAACCAGAAAAACCACCGCCCCGGCGGGTCCGGCGATTGATACATCGCCGCCTGCGTCAACACCAACGCCAAAAGCGCCGCCGCGCTCAGCGCAACCAGCGGCGAAAAGCGCGTCACTTCCGCACCCGCAAAGGAAAGCGCCGCCAGCCCGAAGAAGATTCCCATTCCTCGTCGGTCAGCAAGTCCACCTGCATCGGCGCCGACAAATGGCTTATCTCCGCCTCAAACCGCGCGATGACATAAATCCGCGGCGTTTCGCTCAGCCGCGCAAAACCCGGATTGTCCGAAGGTTTGGAACGCAGCCGCCCCAGCCGCGCAAGCGCCGCGCTCAGCGAATCGTATTCCGTTTTGCGCTCGCCCGATGTCACAACATACCGCGACAACAACGAATCAAAAGAAAGCGAGGGCTCCCACGCCACAAAACCCAAATCCTCGTCCGGCCACCAATTGCGCTCGCGCACAAAGCGCACTTCAAAACTCATCCGCAGCGGCGCCCCGCTCGCCAATATCCCCCGCAGTTTTTTGCTGTCGGCGAGCGCCAAATCCGCCTGCACCGCATAACCCGTCTCCGTCCGCTGCAGCCACACATCGCGCACTTCAAAATCCTCGGCGCGCGCCGTCCCCCCAAACAAAAGCGCAAAAAGCAACGCCCCCCGCAAAAATAACTTCGCCGCCCTCACCGTTTTTCCCTCCGCGCTATTATCCCCTCAATCACCAAATGCGGACGATGGCATACCGCGCTTTGCGGCAACCACGGCAACAGTCCCCCGCCGTCGCCGCCGGTAACAAGTATCTTTGCGCCCGGCAACACCCGGCGGCGAAACTCCAAAACCGTCCCCGCCAACGCCGCAACAGTCCCCCCGGCAATCGCCGCAACAGTCCCCCGCCCCGGCAACGAAGACGGCAACGGCAACGCTTCCGCTTTTTTCGCATTCGCAACCGTCACCGTCGGTAATCCGGTTTTCGCGCGCAACGCAAAACGCATCAGCCGCGCCCCGGGAACAATAACCCCGCCCAAAAACTCCCCGCCGTCCAGCGCGTCAACAGTCAACGCCGAACCGGCGTCGGCGACTATAACCCGCGCCGCTTTTTCGTTTTTCGCCGCAAACAAAGCAAGCCAGCGGTCAACGCCAAGCGCGCGCAAGGGACGGTAACGACAGCGCAATCCCCCGCCGCGCAAAGGCGAAAGCAAAAACCGCGCGCGAAAACCCGAAGGCAGCGCGCGCTTAATTTGCATCGCCCGCTTTTCGCCGCCGACATTCGCAATCCACGCATCGCCCGCGCCGCCGATTTGTTTCGCCGCAACAGTCAGCGCAAGCGCGTTTTCGCCCGCGCCGCAATCGGCGATTTTCCCGCCGCGCACAATCGCCCACTTCACGCGCGTGTTTCCCGAATCAACTGCCAGCCACACCGCAAACTTCCCCGCACAAATGCCGCGTAACGCGCCCGCCGCTTTGCAATAGCAGCGCGCCGTCCTCGGCAAAACCCGCAAACACCCCGCCCTTCCCCGTGTCCGTCACAGTCAACTGCGAACCGACCGATGGAAAATGCGCGTCAATCGCATCCGGCAAAAACGGCGCCAAACCGTCCCCCGCAAATTCTTCCACAGCATTTTGCGCCGCGCGCGCAAACGCATTCGTCAACACCCCGCGCGGCGGCAAATCATCCGCAATTTCATCCAACCCCGCGGCGGGACGGCCAATCCGCCGCGCAAGACGATGCGTCAAATGCAAATTAATCCCGACACCGACGACGACTCCGGAATTCGTCGCCGACGCCAAAACGCCCCCGACTTTGCGCCCGCGCTCGTCCAGCAAATCGTTCGGCCATTTCAGCCGCGCATTCGCAAATTGCTTTAACGCGCGCAGCAACCCGACGGCGACGGCGACTGTCAACCCCGACAACCGCCCCGGCTTCGGCAAATGCGCCGAAAACAAAACAGACGCCCCCGGCAAAGAAAACCATTCGCGCCCGCGCCGCCCGCGCCCCGCCGTTTGATGTTCGGCAAAAACAAATGCCGGCGGCGGCAACCCCCGCGCGTCGTCGTTCGTGCTTTCCGTTTCTTCCAAAATCCGCGCGCCCGGAAAAAACAAATCCCCGCCGCGCAGCCACTGCGGGGAGTAACACAACCGCCATTCGCCGTTTTCGTTTTCCGCAACCGCGCCGTAATCGTCCCCCCACCGTCGCAGCGACGACAAAACAAATCCCCCTTCCCCGGCGATCTCCGCGGGGAAAGCGCGCCCGCCGAGAAGATCCAGCGCGCGCAAAACTGCGGTGTCAGCTACGGCAGGGTGCATCGCAAAAAAAAGCGCCGGCCGCCGCAAAAGCGGCGCCGGCGCCTTCGTTGAACGCTCAAAAAAAGCCCGCGCGCCGCCTCCCGGCGGCGCGCGCAGCGAGCCCGGGCTTGCGCCCGGCGCCCGCTTAGGACTTCTTCCGGCGCTTCTTGGCCGCCTTCTTCTTCTTCGGGCGGCCCGCCTTTTTCTTGCGCCGGCCGTTCGCCGGCTTTTTGGCGGCTTTCTTTTTCTTCCGCCGCCCGTTCGCCGGCTTTTTCTTGGCGGCTTTCTTCTTCCGCCGGCCGTTCGCGGGCTTCTTCGCGGCTTTCTTCTTCCGCCGGCCGTTCAACGACTTCTTGACGGTTTTCTTCCGCCGGCCGTTAACCGCCTTTTTCTTTTTCGCCGCTTTCTTTTTCTTTTTCACCATGAAAGACCTCCTTGTGTCTTTGGTTGGTTTTCCCGCGGCTCGTCAAAAAAGGAAAACATCCCGGCTCCCGCCGCTCAGTCGTCCCACTTTAACTTGCCGCCCGTTTGATATTCTATCACACGCGTCTCAAAAAAGTTCTTTTCCTTTTTCAAATCCGCCGCCTCGCTCATCCACGGAAACGGATTGCGCGAGCCCGCAAACAATCCCGGCAGCCCGATTTGCTCCAAGCGCCGGTCCGCGACAAAACGCAAAAACTCCTTGAACATCGCGCAGTTCAGCCCCAGAATGCCCCGCGGCATTGTTTCTTCGGCGTAGCGGCATTCCAATTCCACCGCGGTCTTCATCATCTCCAAAACCTCGCCCTGCAGCGAAGCGTCCCACAAATGCGGGTTTTCCAGTTTTATCTGGTTGATGACATCAATCCCGAAATTCAAATGCAGCGACTCGTCGCGCAGTATGTACTGCACCTGCTCCGCGCAGCCCGGCATCCGGCTGCGCCGCCCCAGCGCCAAAACCTGAACAAAGCCCACATAGAAAAACAGCCCCTCCATAATCATCGCAAACGCTATCAGCGATTTCAGCAGCCGCCGGTCCGCCGCCGGCTCCCCCGTCTCAAACGAGGGATCCGTCAGCGTGTCTATGTATTCCAGACAAAAGGCGTCCTTGTCGTGAACGCACGGTATCTCCATGTACATATTGAAGATCTCGCCCTCGTCCAGCCCCAGCGCCTCCACGATGTACTGGTAGGCGTGAACATGCACCGCCTCCTCAAAGGCCTGCCGCAGCAGGTATTGGCGGCATTCCGGATTCGTTATCAGCCGGTAGGTGCCCAGCACAATGTTGTTCGCCGCCAGCGATTCCGCCGTCGCAAAAAAGCCGAAATTACGCTTGAGCATATGCCGCTCCTCCGCGCTCAGCGCCCCGCCCTGCCATTGTTCTATGTCGCGCTGCATGCTGATTTCGCTCGGCATCCAGTTGTTCGCGCAAGCCGCCAGGTATTTCTCCCACGCCCATTTGTACTTGATGGGGACCAGTTGATTCACATCCGCGCGGCAGTTGATAATGCGCTTGTCGTCCACCTTCACCCGCCGGTAGCCGCCCGCCAAAGGCGGCGACAAAACCGGTTCAACCCCGTTTTTCCGCTTAAGAACCGAAACATCGCTCATTTTTTTTCTCCTGTTGTTTTTTTGACAGCCCCCCAAAACCGCCCAAACCAGCAAAATCCCCCCCATTGTAACCGCTTTCCGCTTTTTTAATTCCACTTCGTTTTCCCCCGTCGCAACCGCCGTCAATCAAAAAGTTTCGTATTGTTCCGGCATCACGATGGTCTCCTGTGCATCTTCCATCACCCGCGGCAAAGAACAACCGGCAAAATGCTGGGCAAAACGCGCCCTGATAAGCAAAGGGAGCCCGGTTGCCGAATCCTTTGTCGCCGCAGCTTTCAAAGCGTCCGACCTGACGCTCGCCTCCCTGTCATGCGGCGGAGCAGGGACAACCGGCGGAATCATCAATCCTGCCTCCTTTCCGAATTTTTCCCGGACGGCCTGCAAAACCGGCGCGAAATCATTGTCGGAGGAAAGCAGCCAGCATCGGTCGTATTTGTCATCCATCGCGTCCAGCACCATCGCCAAAGCGATATTGACATCGGTTTGCTTCTCCTCCACCCCGCCGCTTTTCTTGGAAAAATAACCGCTGACCACCCGAACGCCCCTTTTCCGCAAGGCGCGAATGTATGCCTCGTGCCTGCTTTTTCTTCCGCCATCCCACAATTGATAGTAGGCGGTAAAAAAACAAACCTCGGACAATTCCTGGCCGTCCCTTACAAATTGACGGACAAATTTGCGGTAGTCCAGCCAGCGGTAGTTTCGGCCGCACCGTTCGTGATAACTCTTGATGCGATGATAGGCGTTGAACCCGTCTATGTAAAAACCGACCCTGATTTTTTGCTTGTCCATGTTCGGTTCCTGAAAAAAAAGGCCCCGGGAGACCCGGGGGCACCCTTGCGGGCGTTGTGAAATGTCCGAGGCAGCCCCGGATGCGCCCGTCCCACGGGCGTCACCGGGCAGTATAGCACATTTTCCCCGTTCCCGACTTTTTGCCGAACAGACATGCAAGCGGGGGGAAAGATTGGCGGTGCTTTACCACAAAATCCGGTTTTGTCCGCCTTCGTTCTTAATGCAGTCCCCCCGCGCCGCCGCCGCCTTCGCCGGATTCTTGAAGAAGATAGGCGTAGCGTTTGCGCGCGAGACGGCCCACGGCGTCGCGGACGGTTTCGTCCCATTGCGTCGCGCCCATTTTTCGCATTACTTCGCGCGCGAGGTCGGGGAGTTGCCGCCGGATTTCCTCGTGCTGCAAATCGGGAAAGGTCTCGTCAAAATCCACCCGCGCCGCCGCCAGCCATTCGCGGTTGCGGACAATCGTTTCGGTTTGCTCGTCCGCCATCTGCAGCGTTTTCTTCATCAGCGCCACATCCACCGCCAAAAACTCGTCCCGCGCCTGTTCCACCGCCAGTTTTGCAATATGCGCCGCCAGCCCGCGAACCGATTTGCCAAACTCCTCCGAATCGTCCGACTTCAAACCCTCCGCCAGCCGCAGCGGAAACGATTTCATTTTTTCCAAAAAATGCCCGTCCAAATCGTCCACAAAGGACGGCAGTTTGTTTTCGCCGCCGGCATTTTCGCCGTCGCCGCTTTCGCCGCCGCGCTTTTCGCCGTTTGCGCCGCCGGCCTCGCGCAACATATCCACGATGCGGCCGTATTCCGCCGCTTTCGGAATGTCTTTTTGCGCGCGCCGCGCGCCGTGTTCGGCGAGGTCCAGCGGCGTTTCGCCGTCTTCGTCTTTTGCGTTCACATTCGCCCCCGCTTTGACGAGCGCTTCGGCAACGGCGCTGTGCCCCCGCCCCGCCGCGACATGCAAAGGCGCGGGACCGTCTTTTTCGGCGGCGTTGACATCCGCTCCGGCCTTAATAAGCAATGCGGTGATTTCAAGATAGCCGTCGCGCGCGGCAAAATGCAGCGAACGCAAACCGCTTTCGGTTTTCGCGTTGACATTGCATCCGGCTTTGACGAGTCCGGCGGCGATTTCGCAATGACCGTTCAGCGCGCTGAGATGCAGGGGAGTGCAGCCGTCCGCTTTTGCGGCGTTGACATTCGCGCCGGCCTTAATGAGAAGCGCGGCGATTTCGCCGTTGCCCGCCTTCGCCGCAAAATGCAGCGGACGCCAGCCGCCGCCGCATTGCGCGTCCGCATCCGCCCCCGCCCGCACCAACTCCGCGGCAAACCCCCCGTTCCCATGCAAAGCCGCATAATGCAGCGGCGTCATCCCCTCGTCGTCCCTGACATTCACATCCATAGTTTCGCCTCCCTTGCGCGGTAATTGTATAACCGATTTTCCGGGTATTATCCTGCGCCGCGTCCGCGGCAAGCCGCCCCGGCCGGAGGGCGACGGTTACAGGCGCACCGGCTTGCCCGCCGCCGCTTGATGCATTTCCCAGGCGACCGCCGCATCGCGGGTGGTTACCTCGCCCACTTTCTTTATGCGCCCCTTTTCCCAGCCGGGATGCAAACGGTGTTCGTATTCGCGTTGCTCCAGATTCATGGCCACGCCGGTGTAGACGATTTTCCGCCCGACCTTGAAGTGATATTTGTAAGTGTTGCGTTGTGCCGGCATTTGTCGTCCTCCCATCCGTCATTTTATCACAGGATTCTGCACTGCCTTAAGCGCGGCAAGGCATCCGGCGACAAAATCGGGCAGCACAATCTGCGCCCTCCATATCGTCGGCGGTTTTTGTTCTTCGCCTTTTCCCGCTTTGCCCCTTTCCCATTTTCCGTAAAGCGTTATCCGCTCGCCGAAAACGGGCGCGCTTCGGGACGGTTTGTCCGTCTCCTCGTAAAACAGGGTTCTTGTGGCGTGGACCACCTTGCTGCAGGCGTCATACAAAAACAGCGGTTCCTTGCTCGCGCTTTTTGCATGAATGTTTTTGACAAGCGCGCCGCATTTGTCACTAACGCCGTAAAGCGGCGGCTCGGCGTTTACAGTTGCGGCAAGCGCGCTCCTTATGGAAACGGCGACCGTCAACAGTTTCAAAGACGCCGTGGAATGCAGCATTTCCTCCGACAAATCGCCGAATTCGCTCTGCTTTTCCGCCAATTCCGCAATCCGCCCGTCGGCGAGCAAAATCGTCAGCAAAGAATACAATTCCCGCCGAATTTCCAACGGCCTGAGATTCCAATATTCCCGCTCGGGGCCGAGAATTTCCTGAAGTTGCCGCTCAAAGGCAGAGGCATATTTCTGCGTGAAGGGATTAGCAGTATCCCCGCTGGCGGCGATAAGTTGTTGAATGACACGGTGATAGTCGGATTCTGCCTTGCCGCCCCCCGAAGTTTTGCTTTTTTTCTCGTCCACGATGCTGTTTCCCCCTTAAAAAAGTCCCCCGGCCCGGCGGCAGTGTAGCACACTCCCGCCATCGGGAAACATCCCCGCCGCCGCCAAATGCGAATTTTGCGGAAGGACAGATTGCGCCAGCGGAGTTTTGTGGTATAGTAGGCGTTACCAAACGAGAGCGAATCGCCCGATGTCGGGTTGTTCGCTGAATAAAACACCCGTCAAACGGAGCGGCTTGCAATCGCGCCGGGGAAATAGGCGGAACGACAGTGTTCGCTTTCGTTTGGTCAGCCCGACGCATATCGCACGGACATTGCCAAAAAGGAGCGAACAATGCAAAAACCGATGATTTCGCGCCGCCCGGCGCCCGCCCCCGTCTCCCAACGGACGCCGCACATGACGACGGCCGCCGCCGTCTTGCTCGCCGCCGTTTTTCTTACGGGATGCGGCACCAAACTGTACTATCCCATTCCGGGTAAGAAAACAATGGAATTCGCCCACGCGAAGATTATTTGCCAGGGCGAAATTGCCAACCGTCGCCCTGCCGCGGCATCGGACGGTTTCGTCATCCTCGGCAACGCCATCAATTTCAGGATGGAGCAGCAATTGCTTCTTGACGCATGCATGCTGCGGCACGGCTGGGAACTCCGGGAAAAATGAACCCCGCAACAACCATCGGCAAGCGCGCCGCCAAACTTTTCTTTGCGGCGGCGGCCGCTTTGTTTATGGCAGTCAACCACGCTCCCGTCCGCGCCGACGATTCCGTTTGCGTTGCCGTCAAGGGCGCGGCGGTCGTCGCGCAGGACGGCGAGAACACCTTTCTCGGCAAGGTGGATAACAAATACAGCAGCGAGTCCATCTTCAACAAATTCGGCACATTCGGCAGCCGGTTTAGCAGCCAGTCCATTTGGAACAAATTTTCCACTTTCGGCGGCTCATACGGTCTGCATTCCCCGCACAACAAATTTTCCGCCGAACCGCCGATGCTGATTAAGCGCGGCAAAGTCATCGGCTATCTTTCCGCAAACAAAACAATAACGCCGTCCATATCCCCCAACCTGCTCAAAGCCCTCTGCGAGGACATTTTATGAGCCATCTCCCGCCCGCCGAAAAATCTGACGCACTGCGTGGGGTGTGATACAATCCCGACGGCAACATAGCATCGCTGGAAAACAGGAGGCAACATGCAAATAACGACCATGTCCACCGGCGGCAAGCCGGGGAAAACGGTGCAGTACCTCATAGACCAAGAGGAGAAGGAGAGCCTGCTCTTTAACTCCGAGTACCAACGCGCGCCGGCGTGGAACAGGAGGCAAAAGCAGCTGTTTGTTGACTCTGTTTTTCGCGGCTACCCCATTCCCGCTTTCTACTTTCACAAACAAGCGGGCGGCGAGGGGGTAGTGGATGTCATTGACGGTCAGCAACGGATTCGCGCTATTTGCGGATTCGTGGGCGGGGAATTTCGGTGCTTGCATGCGTCGGAATTCAAAATGCCCTCCCCGCAAGACAGCAACTCGCCCTGGCTCGGCAAAAAATTTGCCGCTTTGCCCGATGATTTAAAGCGGGATTTCTGCGGCAGACCGATTGTCATCCACGAAATGGCGGCAGTCAGTGATATCGTGGTCCGGGATTTGTTCATCCGCCTGCAAGGCGGAAAGCCGCTGAGCCCGCAGGAAATTCTGGACGCATATCCCGGAGAATTTTCCGAGTACATAAAGCAAATTGGCGGTAAACCAACGCTAAACCGTGAGGAGGCATTTTTGTACTCCGGGCACCGCTTCTTCAATGAATTTGTCCGGGGCAAAGAAAAGAGCGTCCCCAAGCGGAAATTGGCGGCGCAACTGTCAATGCTTCTGTGGGAAAATCGCCCCGGGGGCGAGTTGGTTTTTTGCGACATCAATTCGCAGACAATTGCCAATTTTTATTGGGCCCGTGTCAATGACGGATTTGACCCGGATAACAGCGAAGGCGCCGTCCGGTTGGAAAAAGTCATGGATGGAATTTGCGACATCTTTCCTGACAATCCCAAATTGCACGGGCATCAGGCGATTCATTTGTCATTGCTGGTCAATTCCCTTATGGACGGTTACCCGCAGGGGTGGGGGCAACACTTGCCGGAAGCGTTTCGCAATTTTTGCGAAAAATTTCAAAAGGCGAAAAATTCCGGAAAGGGGGAATACTTTTCCCGTTACGCCCAGTGGACGAGACAGCAAACCGACAGGGAGCACGCCATCAGGACGCGGCACGAATTTTTCTTGCAGGAAATGTTGCCGCAAATTTCTGCAAAATTGGAAAATACGCTCCGTGAATTTTCCATTGCGGAGAAGCAATACATATATCTCCGCGACCGCGGAATGTGTCAGTGGTGCCGTTGGACGCGAACAAAGGACTCTGGTGCTTGGAATCCCATCGCCTGGGGTGATGATATGAAAATCCATGTTTTTCGCCCGGAAATGGGCGTGGCGGAATTGGATAACGGCGCATTGGTGCATTCGCGTTGCCACGAAAATCTTCTTCGCCAACATCCTCCCGCCGAATTTCAAATTTGGTTCCGTTCAAAAGCACGGGGAGCTTCTGTCGGAAAAAGGAAGATTCACATGCTACCGGACAAGACGGAATGCCGCTTCGTGTATCACGAAGAGGAAAGTTCGTATGTCTACGGGCAAATTACTGGCGGAAGATTGCATATTCCCGCCGACGAGAGCGATCCGAAAGCCCCGAAATTCGGGAGTTTCGGATCATTCAAGGAGGCATCCGAGGCAATTCTCAACCACAACCCCGGCTCTCACAATTGGTGGAAAGAGTGGGAAATACGACTTCCGGACAACGACGAATGGATGTCCGCGGATGATTGGCGCCCGGAGTAACCAAATGGCTACTCCACACCATTACCGCGCATAACCTGCTTCGGCAACGATGGAGCAGTCCTTGTCGCCGTCACCGAAGTAGCGAAAGCGCATGCATTCGTCATCGCTTCACAAAAGTGGCGGTCACCGTCGTGACCGCCACCAGCATGCAAGGCGTAAACCAAGGCAGATTAAAAGAAGTACGGCGAGATTAACGATTGGCACCGCAATTTGCAGGCCGTAATAAGAAAGGATACTGGAAAACATCCAGTTTAAGATCTTGGAGCGGAGGATTTGCAATATCTGCAAACATATTGCTCTTCCACTCTCTCTTCGGATAATTTGGCGGCGGATGATTCTAAAATCGTTCGCCAAATCAAGAAAATCGGCAACATTCGGAAACTCGTAACCAATGAAACTTTTGGCTAAGCGTCTTGCCCGCCTTCGTCTCATTTTCTTAAGCATCCGGATGACTTTCTCCCAGTTCACTCTCACTTTCTCCTCCTTTCGCGGTGAAACTTCAGAATCATTAAGGAACTGCGCGTTAACCTTTCAGAAATGTCCGTCATGTTTACGCGATTCTCCAAAATTGGCATGTAGACAAACCTCTGGCGTTTCCGGCTTGCCGAAATTCCCCCAAAGTGTGCAACACTTCAAGTTGCACATCAATGATTTCATTATGCAAATTTCGCGCTTTCGTTATCCTCCTGCAGTTAACGACCACTTCCGTTTTTCACAAATGTTTCATTATTCCAATTTCGTCCGTTGCCAGACGCTCGTTGTGCGGTTTTTTCTCACTGTTCCGTTCCATTATACCACAGAGTTTCAATATTTTACCAAATTGTGCGTCTAAACCACAACGAATTTGGCGGCGTTGTCACGCGGAGGTGTCTACTACGCACAAAGGTGGGGGTGACGCACCGAATCGGTCGCCGACCCAATTTTTGTATTATTATCGGAAACACCTGAGGCGGCCGCCTTGGGAGAAAAAAGCAAGGAGAAAGCCATGCAAAACAATGACACCAGTCCATCCATATCCAAACACGCCACATACGCCAATACAATAAAGAGAGTTTTGCCTGTGGTGCGTGTTCTAATAAGGTTTTGTTTAGGAGGTGATTTTTCCCTCATCCAACAAATCCTTTTTTGGGTATTTGGGTAATCAAAAAGAAAGGCGGGCAGCAAGCCCGCCTTTCTTTTTTTAAGAGCGATGCCGCGCGCTTGTGGAACGGCAAATCAGCCGTGTGCCGTCTTGTTGTATTTCGGATAATAATCCGAAAAAACACGGAAGATGTGCAAATAAATCTTCTCGGCTTGCCGTGCCTCCCTTGTGTTCCGATGCCGGGACACCACACGATAGGAAGTAAAGTTTTTTCCCTCCTGCCAGTGCTCTTCCAACCGGGCCGACAATTGCCCAGTGCTACCGACATAAACGACCCGCACCCCAAAAAGCAGTTCGTAAACAACGGGGCAATGCCCGCAGTCCGGCGCCGCCGCAAAAACGGCATTCATATCGGGGGCGCATCGGGAGAGCGCTTCCCAAATCCAATTTGCCGACGCAACAGGCGCAGGGAAATACCTGTTGGAAAGCGCGTTCGGCACTCTATTCATCGGCGAGGCCTCAGTCATCCCGAGGAAGTCAAACGGTGTTTTCATTTTCAATTCTCCTTTTGACGCGCAGTTTTTCAGCGACGCCTGCCTGCGTCTGAAACAAGCGCCTTAACTCAGAATTGGAATGATAATCAAAATCCCCCGGACGAGCCGGGGGCGCTCATTTGAGCATAGTAAAAATGCCCCGAGGCGGGCTCGGGGGCACCCTTGCGGGCGTTGTCGGGGACAGTATAGCACATTTTTTTCCAAAGTCAAGGGGAAAAACGCCAAAGCGCATTTCGGGCGTTGCGGCGACAGCGCATTGGCGGGGCGTAAAAAAGCTCGCACTTATCCGCGGACGGGGGGGGCTAAGTGTCATTTTGTGTGGGATTTTTGGCGGCATTTGGAGAGGAGGAAATGGGCGATGAGGGCTTTTTGGCGGGGGCGGGACAGGCCGCGGCGCGCAGGCGGCGCGCAAGCGCGGATGCGCGTACCGGTGATAGCGGCGGCCGATGCGGTCGGTGCGGGGGACCCGCTCCTCCAACACCGCCGCGTGCCGCCGTTGCCAGCGGGCGAAGCGCGACAGCCAGCGTTGCCGTTGTTGGGTGTTGCGCACCGCCGTCAGTTCTTCGCGCAGTTCGTCCAGTTCGCGCCCGGCACTGTCGCGGCGGCTCCACAACTTCTTGCGCACCTCTTCGGAAATGTGCCTGAGACAGCGTTGGCGCGGGATATCAGGCCACTGCGCGGCGATGGCATGCAGCAATGCCGGATGTCCGTCGGTGACGACCAGCCGCGGCGGCGGCAGCGTGGCGACAAACTCGCCCCATGCTTTGCGGCTTTCCGCGGCGGCGAAAGCGAAGGAGACGACCTCGCTTTTGCGCGACGCGATAAGGACGACTTCGGCTGTTCCGCCGCGCAGCCAGAAGCCGTCCAACAACAAGCATTCCACCGATGCCGGCGACGGCGCGGCGGGGATGTCGTCCAGAAAAACGCAAAAGCGCCGATACAAAGTGCTGCGCGAAATGCGCAAGTCGGCGGCAATATCGCGCAGGCGGGCTTTGCGGTCCAGCCAGCGCCAAAACCCTTTGCGCCATTGCCTGTGCCGGGCGGCGGGGTCTTTGCGCGTCGTGCTGACGCAACATTGCGGACACCGCCAGCGTTGTTTCCCGGCGCTCGTTTTGCCGTGCCGATGCATTGTCCGCTCGCATCGCGGACAGCGTTTTTTTGGTCATTTTCTTGCCCTTTCTTAAAACGGGTCAAGAATTGTCGCCGAAAACGCCCCTCAACCCCTTACCCCGCTTGAAATTCCGCAAAACAAATCCCACACAAAATGACACTTAGCCCGACGGGGGCGGGGTTGGCGATGCCCGGCGGGCGGCGCGAAAGGTTGCCGTGCGGCAGAAAGCGCCGCGCGACAACCACTTACAACCGCACCGGCTTGCCTTTTGCTTCCTGTTCCATTGCCCAGGCAATTGCCGCGTCGCGGGATGTTATTTTTCCCACGCGCACGATATGCCCTTTTGCCCAGCCGCGGTGTTGTTGGAGTTGCCGTTCGCGCCGTTCCAAATCACCGGTAATGCCGATGCGAACGATTTTCCCCTCCACCTTAAAGTGGTATTTGTAAGTGCTGATTGTCGCGACCATAGTTTTCTCCGACGCATCCAATCACTGGCACGACTCGCATTCGGCGTCTATGCGGCAGATGTTACCGTTGCCGTTACCGTTGCCGGCGTTGCCGTTGCCGTTGTTGGCGGAGGGGACTTTGTTCAGGGCGCCGGTGCGGGTGGTGGGTTTGTCGGTGCTGGTTGCGCCGAGGGTGCGGAGATAGTAGGTGGTTTTTAATCCGCGCATCCAGGCCAGTTTGTACATTGCGTCCAGTTTCGGCCCCGAGGGTTCCGCCATGTACAAGTTCAGCGACTGCGCCTGGTCAATCCATTTTTGCCGGCGCGCGGCGCATTCTATCAGCCATTCCGGGGCGATGTCAAAAGCCGCCGGGTATTTCGCCCGCGTTTCGGCGGGAATGCGTTCAATGCTTTCCATCCGCCCGTCGTAATATTTGATGTCCTGCAGCATCGCCTCGTCCCAGAGTCCGAGTTGCTGCAGGTCGCGCACCAAATACCGGTTGGCGACGGTGAAGTCCCCGGAGAGATTGGACTTCACATAAATGTTCTGGTAGGTCGGCTCAATGGACGCGGTAACGCCGACGATGTTCGCTATCGTCGCCGTCGGCGCGATGGCGACGCAGTTGGAATTGCGCATTCCATGCTTTTGTATGCGCGCGCGCAAGTCGTCCCAGTCGCGGCGGCGCGAAATGTCCGCTTGCAAAAACTCGCTTTCCACGCGCCCGCCGGCGGCTTCGCCCAAAGGCAGTTCGCCGGAAACGCCTTCGGCATCGCCGCCGCCTTCGCGTTCATTCGCGAGCAAACGCAAAGTGTCGTGCGGAAGTATTCCGCGGCTCCACAAACTCCCCGCAAAACTTTCGTATTTGCCGCGCTCCTTCGCCAGATCGCAGGATGCGCCGTAGGCAAACCAGCAAACCGTTTCCATGGAACGGTCGGCAAACTCCACCGCGTCTTCCGAATTATAGGAAACCCCCAATTCATAAAGGCATTCCTGAAATCCCATAATGCCGAGCCCGACCGGGCGGTGCCGCATATTCGCGTTGCGCGCTTTTTTGACGGCGTAATAATTAATGTCAATGACATTGTCCAGCATCCGCATCGCCGCGCGCACGGTGTCGGCGAGCATTTCCTCGTCCAGTTTGCCGTTGCGAAAATGCGCGTGCAAATTCACCGAGCCGAGATTGCAAACGGCGATTTCGTCCTTGCCGGTGTTGAGCGTGATTTCCGTGCAAAGATTGGAGGAATGCACGACCCCGCAATGCCGCTGCGGCGAGCGCACATTGCAAGCGTCTTTAAATGTAATCCAGGGATGCCCGCTTTCAAAAAGCATCCCCAGCATTTTGCGCCAGAGCGTTTGCGCGTCCGCGGTTTTGTGCGGGAGTTCGCCCCGGATTGCGCGCGCTTCGCATTCCAGATATTCGCGTTCAAAGTCGGCGCCGAAGGCGTCGTGCAGCCGCGGCGCGTCGCTGGGCGAAAAAAGCGTCCACGGTTCCTTGCGCATCACGCGTTTCATAAAAAGGTCGGGCACCCAGTTCGCGGTGTTCATATCGTGCGTGCGCCGGCGTTCGTCGCCGGTGTTTTTCCGCAGGTCCAAAAACTCCGGGACATCGGCGTGCCATGTTTCCAAATACGCGCAAACCGCGCCCTTGCGTTTGCCGCCCTGATTCACCGCGACGGCGGTGTCGTTCACGATTTTCAAAAACGGAACGACGCCTTGCGACTTTCCGTTCGTCCCCTTAATGTGCGAGCCCATCGCCCGCACCGGAGTCCAGTCGTTGCCCAGCCCGCCGGCAAACTTCGCCAGCAACGCGTTTTCCTGATAGGCCAGAAAAATGCCTTCCAAATCGTCGGCGACAGTCGTCAGATAACAACTGGACAACTGCGGATGCCGCGTCCCCGAATTGAAAAGCGTCGGCGTGCTGCTCATAAAACGAAACGACGAAAGCATTTCGTAAAACTCTTTCGCCCGCGCCGTCGGATTTTTTTCGCGCAGCGCCAGCCCCATCGCGACGCGCATGAAAAAACTTTGCGGAAGTTCCAGCCGCCGCTCGCTGATGTGCAAAAAATAACGGTCGTAAAGCGTCTGCAAGCCGAGATACTGAAACTGCAAATCGCGTTCCGGACGCAGCGCCTTGCCGAGCGCGCGCAAATCAAAAACCTTCGCCATTTCCGGCGCCAGCAGTTCCGCCGCAACCCCGCGCGCGATCATGTCCGAAAGATGTTCGGGGTACAGCGCCTCCATCTCGCCCTGCGCCGTCGGACGACCGAAAACTTCCTGCCGCAGCGATTCCAAAAGCAGCCGCGCGCTCACAAAAGAATAATCCGGCTCCTTCTCAATCAACGCGCGCGCCGAAAGGCAAAGCGCCGCCGCGACTTCGCTCTCGGCGATGCCGTCGTACATCTCTCGCAGCGAAAGGCGCAGGACGGTGTCCGGATCGGTGCGCGACAACCCCCCGCAGGCGGCCGCGATCTTTTCCTGCAAATCGTGAACATCCAAATGCCGCGCCTTGCCGTCGGCGCCGACGACCGTCATTTCCTGCGGCAGAATCTTGCGCGCCGTCTCCTTGCGCGCGCGCGCCCGCTCGGCGCGGTAGAGCATATACGCGCGACCGATTTCGTGGTGTTCGCTGCGCATCAGCACGAGCTCCACCTGGTCCTGAATGGACTCAATGTTAAAAGTGGAGGCGGTCGGATTGCGCGCTTGCAGTTTTTCCACAACTTCGCGCGCGGCGGCGGCGATGAACTCCTGCACCGCCGCCGAGTTCGCCGCGGCCGCCCCCGTCTGCGCGATGAAGGCCTTGCTCATCGCCGCGGTGATTTTGTCCGGGTCAAAAGGCGCGACGCTGCCGTTGCGCCGGATGACTTTGTACTTCCGCCGCGCCGACTCCCCCCCGACTTCGCCGCTCACGCCAACGCCCCCGCCCGCGGAAACCGCAGAAACCCCGGAAACCCCAACACCAACAACGGCATCCGCAACCGTCCCGGCAACAGTCCCCGCAACGGCATCCACAACCGTCCCGGCAACGCCCCCGACAGCGTCCCGTCCGCCGCCGTCACCGTTCCCGGCCCCCGCCGTCTCTGCCGCCCCCGCGAAAACCTGCCTTCCGCCGTCGCCGACAATGCTCCCCTTTTTCATCAAAAACCTCTCTTTTCCACAACTTGCAAACAATATATGGACAGCAAAACCCGCTTCCCGCCGATTCCCGTCCACATATAGAGCGAAACCCCATTGTATACCAAATTTTCCCCCAAAAACGCCAAGCCCAACAAAAATTTTTTCCCAAAAAATCCCCCCAACAGTCCCCCCGAAAACCCCTCCCCCTGCAACAAAAACCCCCATCCCCCCCCAAAAATCAACAACACCCCCCAAAATCCCCCAAAACCCAAAAATAAAAACCCCCCACAAAAACCCCCAACCCTCCCACCCCTAATTAAGTACACCCAAACCACCCCCCACTCTCCCCTCCCCGCGTCATTCCCGCTTTTCCCCAAAGGCGGGAATCCAGCAAACTAAATCGCGTCATCCCCACCCCCCCGCAAAAAAGCGGGAAACCAGCGTCTTCGCCAAAATCAATCCAACGAATAAAGCCCCGCAGGGGCGGCCGGTTGTAGCACAGTTATACCCCCCGCCGCTTGCGGGGGGGGTCAAAATCTCCGATTTTGGGGGGGTGGTCGTGCGGTCATCGTGCTTTTTACGACCACCCCCCCAAAGCCGCTGCCGCGCCTTTGACCCCCCCCCGCAAGCGGCGGGGGGTATAAATCGCCCCGCGCGATTGTCCGATTTATGTAAACACCCCCGCCAATTGCCGTAGCAACCCCCCGGCGGCCACGGCAAATATTAAACCGAGCGCAAAGAGACGGTATTTTTCCGGGGTGCTGCGTTGGAAAAACCTGCCGCCTATTGTCACTCCGGCGAAGAGCGCGGGCAAAAGCAGCAGCGCCGTCCAAAAATGCGCGGCGCCGGCGACGCCCATCGCCCCGCCCCAGCACAGCGCGTAAATGTCCGTCGCCAGAAACAAGCACACCAGCGACGCCCGAATCCGCGCCGGGTCGTTTTCGCGCTCGGCGAGCAGGAACAAAACCGAAATCGCCCCCGCAATCGCCGCCATACCGTTGCCGACCCCCGCCAGCAAGCCCACAACCGGCGCCGGCGCCCGCCATCGCCGCAGCCGTCCCCGTTGCTGAAAGAGCGCCAGAACGCTCACGCAAAGCAGCGCGCCGTAAAGCGCCGAGCGCAAAACATCCGCCGGCAGGCGCGAGAGCAGCGTCAGCCCCAGCGGCGAGCCGACCGCAATCCCGCAAAAAACCAGCGCCACCCAGCGAAAATCCGCGCGCCGCCAGACCGAAGGCAGCATCCAGCAACTCGCCGCAATTTCCATCGCAAAAACCATCGGCACCACCATCGCCGGCGCCGCCAGCAGCGAAAGCGAAGCGACCGTCAGCGCCGAAAAACCAAACCCGGCAAAACCCCGCACCGCCGCCGCCAAAAAAACGGCAACACCCGCCGCCGCCCATTCCCAGCCGGCAAAAACCGGCGCGGCAAACACCGCCGTCAAACGCCGGCAAGCATCAAAAGCAGCGCCGCCGCCACTATCGCCAGCAAACTCCGGCGCACAAAGTTTTCCGACACCCGGTGCAGCAGCCGCCCGCCGACCGGCACCGCAAGCAGCGAGCCGGCGAGCATCCACATCGCCAGCCCGAAGCGCACCTGCCCGCCGCCGGCATACACCGCCGCCGCAATCGCCGAAAGCGCCAGCGCGATGAGTATGGAAGTCCCCACGACGCGCTTGGGCGTCTCCCCGCCCAGCAGCAAAAGCGCCGGCGCGATGAGAACGCCGCCGCCGATGCCGGTCGCGCCCATCACCGCGCCGATGCCGGCGCCGGCGGCAAAGGCGGGCGGCGACGATTCCGCCGTCACCTTCGGCTTTGCGACGATGAACGCCAGCGAACCGGCAATCGCCGCCGCGACCAGCCAGCGCAGTATCTCCTGAATCGCCAAAGGTTCCAGCAGCCGCCAATGCAAAGCCAGATTGACCGCAGCGGCGGAAGCGACGGCGCCCGGCGCGGCGCCCGCAAAAAACTTCCAAAACAGCCGGTAGTTCACATTGCCGCGGCGGGAGTGTTCCATCCCCGCGAAAACTTTTGTCACCGCCGTGTAGAAACTCGCCGTGCCGATGGCGGCGGAGACCGGCAAGCCGAAAAAAAACGAAACCGCCGGAATAACCAGCACGCCCCCGCCCACGCCGGTAAAACAGATGAGAAATCCCATCACGAACCCGCAAGCAAGCGCCTGCCCCGCAAACATCCAATCCACGCCCGCATTCTACCCCGCCGCCGCTAAAACCCCGTCGTTCCCGCACCCCTGTTAAAAAGCGGGAACCCAGCAAACCACCCCGCGTCATTCCCGCACTCCTGTTAAAAGGCGGGAATCCAGCAAACCACCCCGCGTCATTCCCGCACTCCTGTTAAAAAGCGGGAATCCAGCAAACCACCTCGTGTCATTCCCGCACTCTTGTTAAAAAGCGGGAATCCAGCAAATTAAAAACAAGTATAATAAACCCCCAATGATAAAGGGCTTGCGCACAGCGATATACCTCGTCCCCGATATGGCGCGGGCGCGCGAATGGTATTGCCAAGTGCTGGGAAAGCAGCCCTATTTTGACGAACCCGGCTACATCGGCTTTGACGCCAACGGTTACGAGTTGGGCTTGTTCCCGCAAAAAGCCGCCCAAGATTTGGGAATGTTCGGCGACGACAACAACGGCAACAACAAAGACGGCAACAACACCGTCCCCCCGTCAATGCCAATAAAACCCCCAAGCGTCCTCGCCTACTGGGGAGTGGACGACATAAACGCCGAACACGCCCGCCTCTTGTCCCTCGGCGCGCGCGAACACGAAAAAATAACCGATGTAGGCGGCGGAATAAAAATCGCCTCCGTCCTGGACCCCTTCGGCAACCCCTTCGGCCTAATCCAAAACCCAAACTTCCAAGGCGAAAAAGCATAACCCCCGCCGCGCGGCGGCCGTGTTATAATCCCGTCGGTTACCCGCTTTTATTTCGTTTTACGAGGTTTGCCCGATGTCCACTATTCCCGGCGCCGTCCCCGCCGCCGCTTTGGAGGCGGCTCTCCGTTTTATCAACCGCAACAAACCGGCGACGGTGACGGAATCCGTCGCCAAAGAAACTTTCGCCGAAGTGTTGAAGTCCGCCGCCCGCAAGCCGGTCACCGTCACCCGCAACGGCAAACCCGCCGCCGTCCTCCTGAGCGCCCGCCGCTACGGGGAATTGGAAAAACTGTTGCAGGAATTGGCGCCCCCCGCCCCGCCGGAACAAAAAGAACGCGGCGCTTCCGCGCAATCGGAAAAGCACGACTTGGCGGATGTATACGAAGACGCCAAAGAGCACGGATACCCCGCTCCCAGCCAAATTTCCGTTGACTTGGCAAAAAAGATTTTGGACGCCATCGGCGGGCGCTTTGATTTCTTCGTGGATGTGTCAACGACAAGGGACCGGGATGTCGTTCTGCACGCGCAGGAACGGCACGGCTACGGCGTTTTTGTTTTCTGCCACGAAAACGGCAAGGCGTCCTGCTACGCCGGCAACGACCGCGTCCATTACGGAAAGGCGTCGGCGGCGCAATTGCCGGACAACTTCATTTGGGACGCCCTAAACCGTGTCTGACGCGCCGCTTAAAAATATTAAAGGCGGCAAAAGCGAACTCGGCCGGCGGTTGTATTCGCGCAAGGATGCGGGCAGATGCCGTCGCGGAAAAACCCGCCCCGGCGTTTTTTACCCCCCGTCCGGCGGCGCGGAAATTTCCGTTGACATGCTCGACATTGTAGGAGACGAAACAATCGCCGAAAAGGCGGCGGCGGACGAAGTAAAGCGGGACGGCCCCTTTCGCGGCTGGGCGGCAGTGTCGCATAGTAACGCTTGCGCGCAAAACAGAAAAGTCAAGGAGGACCCTTTGCCGGAAAATCCTTATCACGCCCTCATTGTTTTTCCCGACGAGGCAAAGCACGACAAAAACATTTACGACTCTCACGCATCGGACCTCGCACAAAACGCTCACTGGCGCGAAAGCCCGCTGACACCGGCGCGGGAATAAAACCAAACGCGGCAATCCCCGCCCCCGCGCCGCCATTCCCGGCATTCCTCTCCAATCAATGCCGCCCAATTAAGACCTTGCCGACATTGCGAACTTTTAGCACTGCGGACTTTTTGTATTGCGGACTTTTGGCGTTGCGAACTTTTAGCACTATGGACTTTTGACACTGCGAACTTTTGGCATTATGGATTTTTGGCATTGCGGATTTGGCATTGCGGATTTGGCATTGTGGATTTTTGGCATTACGGGTTTTTGTTGGAAGCCCCGCAGGGGCGGCCGGTTGTAGCACAGATGCTATGTCAAAAGTCAACTCTCGGCGCGGCGTTTTTTTTGCCTTGTTGTTTTTTAGGAGCGGGCGGCGGCGCGGGCGGGGTCGTAGGCAACGCCGCTCTTCACCACTCCGAACATCTGCCGCAGCAACTTGTGCGCGCACGCGCACACCGCCGACTTCCCGCTTTTGCCCCGTTTG
>JAHRAH010000128.1 GCA_020027345.1 Gammaproteobacteria bacterium
GTGACCGTCCCCCGCTGCACGCCCACCGCTTTGCCGCCCAGACCCTTGTAGGAAACGCGCACGCCGCCGCCTTTCTTGCGCACGAACTTCGCGCCGTCCTTGTAGTAGCGTTCGGTGAAGTCCACCTTTGCGCGGCGCTCTTCGGTGTCGGACATGGAGGCGATGATGGCGTCGTATTTCTTCGCCAGCAGCGCGGGGATGATGCCGTCCCAGTCCTGCTGCACGAGCTCGCACTCCGCTTGCATTTCGGCGCAGAGGGCGCGGGCGATTTCAATGTCAAAGCCGACGAGTTCGCCGTTTTCGTCCACGGCGGAAAAGGGCGGGTAGGCGCCTTCCACGCCGATGCGCAAATCGGCGGCGGCGGCGGGCGATGCGGCGAAAGCGCATACCGCGAAAGCCGCGGCGAATCGTTTCCAGACGGTCATAAACTTGCTCCTTTGCAAAACGGCAAAAAAAAACCGCCGCGAAGTATAGCACACTCCCCCGCCATAGCACACCCCCCTGTCATAGCACACCCCTTTGTCATTCCCACAATACCCTTGTCATTCCCGCGAAAGCGGGAATCCAGCTGCGGAGCCGGCTTCGGCGCTGGATTCCCGCTTTCGCGGGAATGACAAGGGGGGGGCGATTTATAATGAACGGCGTGCGGGTGTTGTCGGGGTTGATTTTTTGGACGGCGGCGCTTGTCCTCACGCCGCTTTTGCTTTTGCATCTGGCGAACTTCGCGCTCGGCTATGTCGGCGTCGGCGAGGAAATCGGGCGGCAACTCAGCGAACGCATGGGCGGCGGCGCGGCGCAGTTTGAACGCGCGCAACTGCGCGTTTCGTGGCGGGGACTCTTCGTGCGCGCCCGCGGACTCCGCCTCGCCGGAGCGGGCGGCAACGGCATTTTTGCGCCGCAGGCGGATTTTTTTTTCGGCAAAACCCGCACCGGAGTGTCATTGCGCGCGCCGCGCCTGACGCTGACGGCGGGCTTTTCCGGCGAGGGCGCGCCGCCGCTGCCGCTGGTCGGCGAGGAGTGGTCGCTCACCGGCGACGATGCGGTTTTTGTCTTGCCGGAAAACTCGCAGTGGCTGCCGGCGGCGGCGACGGCGGATTTTACCGTCGTGCGGCGCGGGGGACTGTTTAGTTTTGCAATCGCCGGGCGGGGGGACGATGACGGGGACGACTCCTCGTTCAGCGGCGAATGGCGCGACGGCGTCGGCGGCAGAATGCGGCTGGTTTTCGCGCGCGCGCAGCCGTTGGAGAGAATCGGTCTCTCGGCGCGGGGGTTGCGGCTGACCGTCCATGCGGATTTTGGCGAGCGCATCACAGTCGCCGCCGCCCTTGCCGCGCGGGAGTTTCGCGGGGGGGGAGTTGCGGCGGGGACTGTTGCCGCGGCCGCCCGCGCCGAGTTGCCGCCGGCGGCGGAATTGATTGCGCGATTGTTCGCATCGCAGACGGTCGCCGTCACCGTTTCGCTGCGCGCGCTTTCGGCGGTGGCGGCGGAGGGCGTCCCCCCTGCGGACATTACGGCGGCGGCGGTTTTTCGTTTTGCCGAGGGGGGGGGATGGTCGTTGACGGTGTCGCGGTTGTTGGCGGCGAATGTTGACGGCGCGCTGGCTCTGGACGGCGCGCATTTTTCCGGCGGCGGGGAGGGGGGGACTCTTGGGAGTGTCAACATAAACGGGCGGGCGGCCTTTTCGGCGGCGGCGGCATACCGTTACCTGCCGCCTTCCAAAGCGCGGGCGTGGCTGGAAGAATCGCTCGCCGCGGGGACGATGGAGCGCGCCGCATTCGCAATCGGGGGGACGCCGCAGCAGTTGGCGGCGGGCAACGGTTGGAACTTGACGGCGGCTTTTTCCGGCGGCGAGATAGTCATCGGCGAGGGTTGGCCGCGCGCGAAGGGGCTTGCCGGGGCGCTCTTCCTGCGCGACGAGCGGGTGACTATCATCGGCGAGGGAGCGTTTGCCGATGTCGCCGTCCCCGATGTTACGGCGGTGATTGACGACTTCCACAGCGCCGCCGCGCCCGAATTGGTGCTGGATTTGCGCGCGACGCCTTCGCCGCTCGCCGAATACCGCCGCGCCGCTTATGCCGTGACCGCCTTGCGCGCCGAACTTGCGGCGGCGCAAACGGCGCGCATTTCCGGGGGGGGACTCTTGGCGATGTCGCTGCGCGTGCCGCTTTCCGCGCCGGAACAAACGCAAACGCGGCTTTCGTTGATGGTCGGCGGGGGGACTCTTGCGCTCGGCGATGCGCCGCTGCCGACGCTGACTGCGCTCTCCGGGACTGTGACGGCGGCGGATGCGGCACTCGGCGGTTCCTTTCGCGGGTTGCTTTTCGGCGAAGCGGCGGGACTGTTCTTTGACGGCGGCGGCGAAGGGGGGGGGACTCTTACGGCGCGCATTGCCGCGCAACGGGCGGTTGCGCTGGCGGATTTGCAAAACGCCGCACTCGCCCGCATCGGGGACGATGCCGTTTCCGGCGTTGCCGATTTCACGCTGCGGCAGGCGGGGGGACGGACGGAAGTCGCCGCCGATTTGCGCGGGGTGGAATCGCTGCTGCCGCCGCCTTTGCAAAAAAGCGCGGGGACGGACGGGGAGTTGTTGCTGACGAGCGGGGGGGGGGGACTCTCGCTTTCGCTTTCGCTGCCGGAGGAGGGGACTACCGTGCGCTTTTTGCAAGAGGGGGACTCTGCAGCCGTTGGGATTAATCGCCCCCTTCCGATATTCGCCGGGGAATCTGAAAAAGTAAAAATAGCCGCCGCAGGGGAGGGTTGGAATCTGGACGAGTGGCTGCGCATCGCCGGAGACGGCGGCGGAGCGGAGATTTCGCTTTCGCTGCGCGGGGCGCAACTGCTGGGGATGCGGCACGATTTTTTGCGACTGTTGTTGCGCGCGCCCGACACTGACGGCGCGCGCACGGTTCGCATCGCATCGCCGCTGATGCGGGGGACTGCTGTTTTTGCGCCGGGGACGGTGCGCGCTGAATTCTCGGAATTGTTTCTGCCCGCGCCGGGGGACGATGACGACGGGGACAGTGACGGGGACGGTGTTGACAGTGTTGACGATATTGACAGTGTTGACAGTAACGACGACAACGCCCCGTCATTTTTATTTTCACGCGCGATTTCCTTGCGGGCGGAGAGTTTTGCGGTGGGCGCGGCGACTCTGGGCGCGGCGGTCTTGCGCGGCAGCCCGGAAGGGGAGGGCTGGCGCATCGGGCGGCTGGCGCTCGCCGACGGCGGGAATGTCCTGCGCTTTTCGGGTTACGGCGACGCGCGCGGGACGACGCTGAGCGCGGGGTTGACCGCCCCCGATTTGGCGCAACTCCTTGCCCGGTTAAATCTCACCGGCGTTGTGGAAAGCGGGGGACTGACGATGCGGGGGACGCTTTCGTGGGCGGGCGCTCCTTCGGCGCCGTCGCTGGCGAAACTGCGCGGGGGGCTGCGGCTGGCGGCGAAGGATGTGCGCTATCTGGGAATACGGGAGGATGTCGGCGGGCTGATTGCGCTCTTCTCGCCGGCTTCGCTCTTTTCGCTGGGCTTTACCGAGCTGGGGCGGCCCGGCGTGCGCTTTGACATCGGGGGGGAAATCGCGCTGGCGGGCGGCTTCGCCAGCAGCGAATCGCTGACGATGGAAAACGAGGACATACAAATAATGCTCGGCGGGCAAACCGATATGCTGCGGCGGCGGCACAACATCCGCGGGCGCGTGCTGCCCGGCAACCGTCTGCTCAAAACCGGCTCGGCCATCTCGCTGGGGACGACGCTCGCCATCGGCGCGGCCATCAACCCGCCGATATTTCTGGCGAGCGTCCTCCTCGGCAAAATTCTGGAAAAGCCGCTGGCGGAAATCGGCTCCTACGACTACGAAATCACCGGCACCTGGGACGACCCCCAATACCAAGAACTAGGATTCTCCGAGAATCAATCGTGACCGCCGCAACAGTCCCCCCCACCTTGTCATAACCACCCCTCCCTTGTCATAACCGCTTTCCCTTGTCATTCCCGCGAAAGCGGGAATCCAGAAAAAGCCGAGCCCGAACGCCAATGCCGGGGACGGTCGCCGTAGCGGGGTTGCTGGATTCCCGCTTTCGCGGGAATGACAAGGGGGGCGGGAATGACAAGAGGGCGTCCCCGCCCGCTCCAATTAACTATACCCCCCGCCGCTTGCGGGGGGGGGTCGGAGTTTGCCGGCCCCAACGGCAGATGGGGACGGCAAACTCCGGGGGGGTGGAATGCGACCTTATAACAACGATTAACTCCAACGGTAACGGACGCCCCCCACTCCCCCGGAGCATTCCCCGATGACTGCCGTCATCGGGGAATGCTCCGACCCCCCCCCGCAAGCGGCGGGGGGTAAAATTGTGATATATTCCCAAGGCGTTTATATGTCCGATGATGTTTTAGACATTCGCGCCGACGAGGTTGCGCGTTTGCGGAGCGCGCTGCGCGAGGTGCGGGCGCGAATAAAAAAATTCGCCGTCCTCGCCGAAGAAAACGACGGCATCGTCAAGGCGATGCACAAACTTTCGCTGCTCCTGCTCGCGCGCAAGCCAAACGCGCAATGGCGCGGCGCGGCGGAAAAGCTGCTGGCGCGCGGGCTGCCGCGGGTTGCGCATTGCCGCATCGTCGTCGTCGCCGAAATGACTGCCGCGCAAAAAAGCAAAGCCGCGCGCCTGCCGGCGGGCGGAAAAAACGGCGCCGACGCCGCGTTCGCCAAAGACGGATTCGCATCGGCGTACAGTTTGCCGCTCAAAAGCGGGCGCGAATTGCGCGGGCTGGCGCTTTTTTACGCGCGCAAAAAAGACGCCTTCCCGCCCTCCGCCGCCAGCGACTTCGCCCTGCAACTGGGGCAACTCCTCGCGGCGGCAATGGAAAACGACAACACCGGCGGCGGCAAAAAACGGTGACGACTACGACTGCGGCACAAGAGTCCCCCCCCGCCGCAAAAACCCCCGAAGTTAAAACCGTGTCCGAAGTTAAAAACGGTTTCGCCGAGCTCAGCCGCCGTTTTCTGGAACGGTTGCGCGCGGTGCGGCAACTCTCGCCGCACACCGTCGCCGCCTACCGCCGCGATTTGCGCTTGCTCGCGCGCGAATCCGAAGGCAGGCAGCCGCCCGAAATTGACGCGGCGATGCTGCGCGCGATTATCGCCCGGCAAACGGAAGCGGGCGCGCACCCGGCGACGGTGGCGCGGCGGCTGGCGGCGTGGCGGATGTTTTTTGACTTCCTCCGCGCCGAGGGCAAACTGCGCGCGAACGCCGCCCGCCGCGTGCGCGCGCCGAAGAAGCCGCCGCGCCTGCCGCGCGCGCTCACGCCCGAACAAACCGAGCATCTGCTCGCCGCGCCGCCGCCGGCGGACGCCTTCCTCGCCGCCCGCGACAGCGCGATGTTTGAACTCCTGTATTCCTCCGCCCTGCGCGCGGGCGAACTCGTGGCGATGGACACGCGCGACTTGGACGAGGGCTGCCGGCTGGCGACGGTGCGGCGCGGCAAAGGCGGGGAAGGGCGCGTCGTGCCGATTGGCTTTGCCGCCCGCAAGGCGCTGCGGCATTGGCTGACGGTGCGGGCGGGCGTTGCCGCCGCCGGCGAGCCCGCGCTCTTTCTCGGCGCGCGCGGGAGACGGCTGGGCGCGCGCGCATTGCAAAACCGCCTGAGCGCGCAAGCCCTCCGCGCGGGGACGGGTATGCGCGTGAGCCCGCATGTGCTGCGCCATTCCTGCGCCTCGCACTTTTTGCAGTCCAGCGGCGACCTGCGCGCGACGCAGGAAATGCTCGGCCACAAAGACATAGCGGCGACGCAAATATACGCCCGCCTGGATTTCCAAAACCTGGCCCAAACCTACGATCGCGCCCACCCCCGCGCCCGCAAACAAAACAAACCGGCGGACGGGGACGGTTAGTTGGGGGTATAATTCCGCGCTTGCATATGGTTTTGCGGGGATGGTTATGTTGAAGGTTTTGCCGCACGAGGAGCTGTGTCCGCAGGGGGCGGAGATAGACGCGGCGCCGGGGGTTTCGCTTTGCGACGCGCTGCTGGCGCACGACATTGAAATAGAACACGCCTGCGAGAAATCCTGCGCCTGCACCACCTGCCATGTCATCGTGCGCACCGGTTTGGAGACGCTCAACGAAGCCAGCGAGGACGAAGAAGACCTGCTGGACAAAGCGTGGGGGCTGGAACCGGAATCGCGCCTTTCCTGCCAGAGCATCGTCGGCGAGGGCGACCTCGTCGTGGAGATTCCCAAATACACCATCAATCACGCCAAAGAGGAGCACGGTTGAAATGAAGTGGGGGGACTCCATTGACATCGCCATCGCCCTGTGCGAGGCGCACCCGGACACCGACCCGCGCTATGTGCGCTTTACCGATTTGCACGCGTGGGTCTGCGCGCTGGACGATTTTGACGACGAGCCGCAAGCGTCCAACGAGCGCATTTTGGAAGCGGTGCAGATGGCGTGGATTGACGAGGCGGATTTTTAACTTGCGCGCTCCGCAACAGTCCCTCCGGCAACAGTCCCCCCGGCAACAGTCCCCGCAACAGTCCCCGCAACAGTCCCCGTCCCCGTTTTCGCTCCCCGCCGCAATTTCGCCAAACTAAAAAATGTCCGCTGTTTTTTTTGCGCTGTGCCTGATAGTCGGGCTGGTTTGGGGGAGTTTTCTGAATGTCGCCATCTACCGCCTGCCGCTCGCCGAGGGCGCGGGGCGGAATCCGCTGGCGTTTTTGTGTTTGCCGCTTTCGTATTGTCCGCATTGCGGGGCGGGGTTGAAGGCGCGGCATTTGGTTCCGCTGTTTTCGTATTTGTTTTTGCGCGGCGAGAGCGACTGTTGCCGGCGCAAAATCGGCTGGCGGTATCCGCTTGTGGAAGCGGCGGGGGCGGGCATCGTCCTCGCTTCGGCGCTGGGTTTCGGCTGGGGGCTGGACGCCGCGCTGGCTTGCGCTTTTCTCAGCGCGCTGCTGGTGGCATCGGCGATTGACCTTGCGCGCTACCGTTTGCCGGACACTGTGACGCTGCCGCTTTTGTGGCTGGGACTGTTGGCGAATTTGGACTCGCGGTTTGCGCTGCCGCAGGACGCGCTTTGGGGAGCGGCGGGGGGATATCTGGCGCTGTTGTTTTTTTCGGAGGCGGCGGAGTTTTTACTGCGCAAGCCGGCGCTGGGGCGGGGGGACTGCAAACTATTCGCCGCCGCCGGGGCGTGGCTGGGCTGGCAGGCGCTGCCGTTTGTTTTGTTCGCCGCCGCGCTGCTGGGGTTGATTTTTGCCGGGGTGCGGAAGATTGTGCGCGGGCGCGCGCGACTGATACCGTTCGGTCCCTGCATCGCCGTTGCCGCCGCCGCAATGCTCTTTTTTGGCGAACGGCTGATGACTTACTATTGGCTGTTTGTGGGGAGATGACGGTGGCATTGTCGTCGTCGGCAAAGTTAAAAAAACGGTTTTGCGTGGGGTTGACAGGGGGACTGGCGAGCGGCAAGGGCGTTGTTGCGGAGTTGTTTGCGGAATTGGGCGCGGACATTGTGGACGCCGACGAAATCGCGCGCGAACTGACTGTTGCGGGGGGCGGCGCGATGCCCGCTGTCCGCCGCAAACTCGGGGAGTGGGCGGCGGACGAAAGCGGCGCGCTGCGGCGGGAGGAAGTGCGCGCGCGCATCTTCGCCGACGCCGGACTGCGCGCGCGGCTGGAAGCGGTTTTGCACCCGCGGATTCGCGCGGGGATGTTGCGCCGCATCGCCGCCGGGAAGGGGGCGTATTGCGTCGCGGTGGTGCCGCTTTTGTTTGAGAGCGGGATGCTGCTGGGCGAGGTCAGCCGCGCCGTTGTCGTGGACTGCCCGCGCAAAACGCAGATAGCGCGGGCGTTGCGGCGGGGTTGGAGCGGGGCGCAAATCGCCGCGATTCTCGCCGCGCAGTTGCCGTGCGGGAAGCGGCGGGCGCTCGCCGATGATAGTATTAACAACGGCAGCGACGCCGCCCCGCCTTTGGAACGCGTACGCCGCCTGCACCAAATGTATCTCCGACTTTCGCAACAGCAGCAGCAACCGTCGCGCCGATGAACACTCCCCCCGCGCAAGAGTCCCCCCCGCGCGTTGCGAGCGCGGAACGGCGCACGGCCGAAACTTTCGTGCGCGCCGAGTTTGCGCTGGACGGCGAGGGGCGCGCCGACATCAACACCGGCGTCGCTTTTTTTGATCATATGCTTTCGCAGACGGTCTGTCACGGCGGGTTTAATCTTTCGCTGCGCGCGGAGGGCGATTTGGCGACGGACGCGCATCACACCGTGGAAGATTGCGGCATCGTTCTCGGCGGCGCCTTCGCCGATGCGCTGGGCGCAAAAGCGGGCATCCGCCGTTTTGGCTGCGCCTACGCGCCGCTGGACGAATCGCTGGCGCGGGTTGTCGCGGATATTTGCGGGCGGTCGTCGTTGGTGTTTTGCGCGTCGTTCAGCCGGGGGGAAGTCGGGGGGATGGACTGCGATTTGTTCCGCGAGTTTTTTAAATCTTTCGCCGACCATTCGCGCATTGTTCTGCATATTGATTTGTTGCGCGGGGTGAACGCGCATCATCAGGCGGAAGCGATTTTTAAAGCATTCGGTCTTGCGCTTTCGCAGGCGGCGGAGATTGCGCGCCCCGGCGGCGCGGTTCCTTCCACTAAGAAAGCGTTGTGAGCGCCGTCGCCGTCGCCGATTGCGGCGTCGGTAATTTGCATTCCGTCCTCGGGGCGATTGCGCGGATTGCGCCCGCCGCCGAAGTTGTTCTCACCGATGACGCCGCCGTTATCGCGAAAGCGGATAAAGTGATACTGCCCGGCGACGGCAACTTTGACGCCTGCATGCGCGCGATTGACGAACGCGATTTGCGCGGGGTGTTGCGGGAAGCGGCAACGGCAAAACCCTTTTGGGGAATTTGCGCGGGGATGCAGGCGCTCTTCGCCGGCAGCGAAGAAGGCGGGCGGAAGGGGCTGGGGGTTTTTTCGGAGTGCGTGCGAAAACTGCCGCCGGCGCCGGGTTTGAAAATCCCGCACATGGGATGGAATCGCGCGAAGTTGCTGGCGCCGCAACATCCGATGCTGGCGGGGATCGCGGAGGGCGAGCGTTTTTATTTTGTGCATTCCTATTACGCCGCGCCGGACGAGAATACCGTCGCGGCGGCGACGCACGGCGCGGAAATATGCGCGATGCGCGCGCGGGGGGATTTGTTCGCGACGCAGTTTCACCCCGAAAAAAGCGGCGCCCCCGGCGAACAACTCCTCCGCAATTTTTTGACGGGTTAACAAACAATACCCTTGTCATTCCCGCGAAAGCGGGAATCCAGTTGCCAGCCGCAACATCGTAATTCTGGATTCCCGCTTTCGCGGGAATGACAAGGGTCTTGCGGGAATGACAAATTCTTTACCCCCCGCCGCTTGCGGGGGGGGGTCGGAGTGTGCCGTCCCCATCGCCAGATGGGGACGGCAAACTCCGGGGGGGTGGAATATGCCCGCTGTCGCCAAAAGAACGCCTCCATCTTGTCATAAGCGTCCCCATCTTGTCATTCCCGCGAAAGCGGGAATCCAGTTGCCAGCCGCAACATTGTAATTCTGGATTCCCGCTTTCGCGGGAATGACAAGGGTTTTGCGGGAATGACAAAGGTCTTGCGGGAATGACAAGGGTCTTGCGGACGCCCTCCACCCCCCCGGAGTTTGCCGTCCCCATCTGCCGATGGGAAAGGAAAACTCCGACCCCCCCCCGCAAGCGGCGGGGGGTATAGTTAATT
>JAHRAH010000169.1 GCA_020027345.1 Gammaproteobacteria bacterium
AACCAGTCGTTCATTCCCTTGAGCGAAAGCGACTCCGTCAAATCCGGCAGCCCCGCGACATTGCCGCTTTGCAAAACCGCGGTGTAGCCCGAAAGCAGCTCGACCATCTGCCCGACATACCCGGCAAAAAACGAAACCACCGCCCCGATGGAAAGCAGCGACAGCAGCGTCGCCGAAACGGGCTTGCCGGCGTAGTAGCGGTGCAGCCCGAAGATGCCGAGCAGCAGCCCCAGCAACAGCATCCCGTACGCCCCGCCGACCGATTTCGGACCCTTCGCAGCCATCCCCCCATTTTAACACACGCCGCCCCCGCCCCCGCAACCGTCATTCCCGCCGACGGTGAAAAACAAAAGCCGTTTGCGTTCAGATCGTCCGCATCGCCGCGTTCGCCCTTCCACTGATAATATCCCCCGCGCAAGGCAGCCCATTCCAAACTCGGCGCACGCAAATACAAATCGGCGTCAAAACCCTCGCGCGTGTAATAGTAACCGTCCACGAGTTGTTTGCCTTCGGTTATCCGCCAGTAACGGTTCGCGGAAAATTTGCCGTATTTGTTTTTCCATTTCCCAAGCCCGGACCTTGTTCCCACGCTCCTGCGTGGGAACGGATACCAAGCCTGCCCCCGCGAAAGCGGGGGGCGTCCACGCCGACTCTTAGTTTGAGCGGGCGTGGACACCAGCTCTGTCGGTTGCGTTCCTACGCCGGAGCGTGGGAACGAGGCCCGGCCGTCATTTCGGCGAAAGCCGGAATGACGGGGGTGGTGGTGGAATATGGTATATTTTGCGGATGGAGGCGGTTGGGAAATGACGGTTGCGGCTTTGGGGCGCGGAACACAAGCGGCTTTGGAGGGCGGGACAAAAGCGGAGCGCGCGGGGCAGGGCGCGGGGGCGGCGCTTGCCGACCAGTGGGGGCGGCGGATAACTTATTTGCGCCTTTCGGTCACCGACCGCTGCGATTTTCGCTGCCAGTATTGCATGCCGGAAAAAATGCGCTTTCTGCCGAAGCGCGAGATTATGTCGCTGGAAGAATGCCTTGCCGTCGCGCGCGTTTTTTCCGAAATGGGCGTTGGGAAAATTCGCATTACCGGCGGCGAACCGCTGGTGCGGAAGAATGTCGTCTGGCTGCTGGCGCAAATCGCGCGCCTGCCGGGCGTTTGCGAAGTGGCGGTAACGAGCAACGGTTCGCAGTTGCCGCGCCTTGCCGGGGAAATGGCGGCGGCGGGCGTGAACCGGGTGAACATATCGCTGGACACTTTGGACGCGGAAAAGTTCGCGCGCCTCACGCGCACGGGCTCGCTTGCGAAAGTGCTTGCGGGGATTGACGCCGCGCTCGCCGCGGGCTTTCCCGGCGGAGTGAAAATAAACACGGTGATGGTGCGCGGAATTAACGACGGCGAACTTTCGCATCTCGCGCGCTTTGCTTTTGAACGGGGGATGGACATATCGTTTATTGAGGAAATGCCGATGGGCGAGGCCGGCTTGGACCGCGGGCTGACATATTACGGCGCCGACGAAGCGCTGCCGGAACTGCGCGATGTTTTTGCGCTGCGCCCGAGCGAATATTCCAGCGGCGGACCGGCGCGCTATTGGCAGGCGGAAAGCGGGCGGAAGATTGGTTTTATCACGCCGCACAGCCATAATTTTTGCGAATCGTGCAACCGCGTGCGCGTCGCCGTTTCCGGCGAGTTGTATCCCTGCCTCGGGCAAAACGGCAAAGTGGATTTACTCCCCGCATTGCGCGAATCCGAAGACGCCGATTCCGAATTGCGCGCGCGCATTTTGGAAGCGATGCGGATTAAACCGAAAGGGCACGAATTTGATTTGCATGGCGGCGGAGTGCAAGTCGTCCGTTTTATGTCGGCGACCGGCGGATAAAAACAACCGCCGCATATTTTGCCCGCAACAAAACCGGAAACGACAAACGCGCGCGTCGCGCAGGTTGTGCGCGCCGAAGTTTGCGACGAAAGCGGCGAAACGCGCGAGGCGGCGGTCGCCGGGGAATACCCGCTTACCGTGTATGTGGACAAGCGCGAAACGGTAACGCTGATGACTCTCGGACAAATGCCGGAGGCGCTTGCAATCGGCTGGCTGCGCAATCAGCGGCTGGCGCGCGAGGTCGGCGAAATAGAATCGGTGTGCGTGGATTGGGAGGTGCATTCCGCCGCAGTCGCAATGCGCGAAAGCGCGCGCGGGCGGGAGTTGCCGGAAAAGCGGACGGTTACGACCGGCTGCGGGCAGGGGACGATGTTCGGCGATTTTATGGAAGAACTGGATGGCGTTTCTTTTTCGCGCGGCGCAAAACTTTCGCCGGACGCGCTTTTTGATTTGCTCGCGCAGGTTCGCGCGCGCGACACCGTATACAAAGAAGCGGGCGCGGTGCATGCCTGCTTGCTCGCCGCGCACGAAGGCGCGCGCGCGGACATTCTGGTTTTTGTGGAAGATGTCGGGCGGCACAACGCCGCGGATTCCATCGCCGGCTGGATGTGGCTGAACGAAGTTTGCGGCGGCGGAAAAATATTTTACACAACCGGGCGGCTGACTTCGGAAATGGTTATTAAGTGCGCGCAGATGGGAATACCCTATTTGGTTTCGCGCTCCGGCTGCACGCGGATGGGTTTGGAAATAGCGCGGCAAACCGGCGTTACGATGATAGGGCGCGCGCTGAACAAACGCTATATCGTTTTTTCCGGCGGCGAATATTTGCAAAAAACTCCGCCGCGGGAATAAGGCGAGGGCGGGGACGCTATCGCGCGGCGGCGATAAAAAAGCGCGTTAGCGTTTTTTCCGAAGAAGCGCGAATTGCGCGCGCGAAAAAGGCGGTAAATGCCGCGGCGAAAAGCACGCGCGCGAACAAAACCCCCGATATGTGCGCGCCGAGAAGCATAAGCGCGAGCGTGTCCTCAATGACGGAATGGCACAAACTCAGCAGCGCGAAGGCGCAAAGAATGTCGCGTTTTTCCAAATTGCCGTTTTTTGCCTCGGCGATTAAAAGCGCGCCGCCGTAGGAAAGTCCGAGCGTCATTCCCGTTACCGTCAAAAGCGCGGCGCGCTCGCCGATTCCCATCAAGCGCAGCGGCGGCGCGGCAAAGCGCAAAACCGCGCGCTCGGCGCGCGTTATTTTCATCAGCCGGATAAGCGCGACAAGCAGCAGGACGACGCAAAAAATAACTATCCAGTTTTGCAGTTGCGCGAGAAACCACGCCTTCCACGAAAACTCCGCCGCTTCCGGCGCGGCGAGCAAAAGCGCCGCCGGTTCCTGCAGCCAGCCGCCGTATTCGTAAATAAGCGAAAGCGCCGCGCCCAAAAACAGCGCGCCGAAAAAACGAATGGCGAACATCGCCGGCATTTTCGCCCCCGCTTTTTGCGCGATGCGCAATTCCACCGGCAGCGAATGCGCGATTAACATCATCACGGCCAGAACCGTCGCCTGCGCGCCGCTGAGCGCGAGCGAATCCCAAAGCCCGGCGGCGAGCAGCATCGCGGCGTATACATTAATGAGCATTGCCGCCGCCCAGACGATTCCGGCCTCGCCGGGCAAATTCGCAAAAGCCATAAGCGGCGCGAGAACTCCGCCGAGCATTGCGGTGAAATCAAACCACACATCCAGCGCGCGCGCCGCCAAAACAAGCGGGAACGCTATTTTGAAAAAATCCCAAAAAACGCGCGCGCCCTGCCGGAAAGCATCGCGCAAAAAACGCGCCGCCGGGTTTGCGCTTGCCGCCGCAGTTCTCATCGTTACCGCCGCGAAATGGAATGCAAAAGAAAAACAATTCCCGCCCCGGCGAGCGCGAGAATTGCGGTAAAAAGAATTTGCGCGTCTCCGGAAAAATCGCCGGGCAAAACATTCGCGCGCAATATTGTTTTTTCTTCGCCCGCGGTTTTCCATGGCCAGAGTTTCGGCAGCGCGCCCAGCATCACGCCGATGAGAAAGGAAATCACGCCGTCGTGCCAACGGCGCAAAATGCGCGTCAGAATCCGCGCGAAAGCGAGCAGCCCCGCGCCGCAGCCGGCGGCGAAAACCAAAAGCAAAAGAATGTCGCGCTCGTGCAGGGCCGAAAGTATTTTTTCGTAAAGCCCCAGAATAAGCAAAAGGTAACTTCCGGAAATGCCCGGCAAAAGCATAGCCGAAATTGCAACCGCGCCGCCGGAAAAAACAAAAAGCATCCCCGGTTCGCCGCCGCCCAAAGGGGGGACTGTGACGACTGCGAATGCAATCGCGCCGCCCGCAAAGGCGAGAGTCAAATGCAGAAAACGCGGGCGCAAAAGGCGCAGCGCGACGGCGGCGGCGGAGGCGACGACCATTCCGAAGAAAAAGCCCAGCAGCAAATGCGCGTGATGCCGCAAAAGATAATGCAAAAGACCGCCGAGCAAAACAATAGCGGACAAAATCCCGGCGAGAAGCGGCGCCAGAAAAAAGCCGTCGGCGCGGCGCCAGGCCGGGGCGATTGCGCCGCGCAAAAGTTCGCGCCATATTTCCGCGCCGGAAAAAACGGATATCGCCGCAAGCAGCCGCGCGTAAATTCCGCTGATAAAAGCGACCGTCCCGCCGGAGACGCCGGGGATTAAATCGGCGGCGCCCATCGCAAAGCCGCGCGCGAATATGCCGGCGGCGGCGGAGGCCGAAGGGCGCGGGGGATTTTCGGAATCGGTCAAGGCGGGCTGCTTTTAAGCGAAAATGCAAAGCGCGAATTATAAACGCGAATGACGGCAAAAGAAAAAATCGGCGCGGCGGAAGAATACTTTCGCGACTTGCAGTTGCGGCTCGTCGCGGTGCTGCAGGAGGCGGAGGGCGCGCCTTTTGCCGGCAGCGAATGGCAAAGCGCGCTCGGGCGCGGGCGCGCTTTTTCGCTGGAAAACGGGGGACTCTTTGAGCGCGCCGGGGTCAATTTTTCCGCCGTCGGCGGCGCGCGCCTGCCGCCCGCCGCAAGCCGCGCGCGGCGGGATTTGGCAAACCGCAAATGGCGCGCGGCGGGGGTCTCGCTGGTTTGCCATGCGCAAAATCCGTTTTGCCCGGCGGCGCATTTGAATGTGAGGTTTTTTTCCGCCGGCGATTCGTGGTGGTTCGGCGGCGGGATGGACCTCACGCCCTGCTACGGTTTCGCCGCCGACTGCCGCCACTTTCACCGCGCCTGCAAACTCGCGCTGGACGCGCACGGCGCGCATTTGCATCCGGCGTTCAAAAAAAAATGCGACGAATATTTTTATTTGCGCCACCGCGGCGAAATGCGCGGCGTCGGCGGCGTTTTTTTTGACGACTTTCGCGAAGGGGGATTCGCGCGCGCTTTTGCCGTCGCGCGCGCCGTCGGCGATTCCTTCGCCGGCGCATATATTCCGATACTGCAAAAACGACGCAACACGCCTTTCGGAAAAGCCGAGCGCGAATGGCAACTGCACCGGCGCGGGCGTTATGCGGAATTCAATTTGCTATACGACCGCGGCACGCTTTTCGGACTCCAATCCGGCGGCAACGCCGATGCTATTTTGATGTCGCTGCCGCCTTTGG
>JAHRAH010000006.1 GCA_020027345.1 Gammaproteobacteria bacterium
TGCTGCAAAACCATCCCGGACTTCCCGTCCGCCACCAGCAATCCCTCATCGCCCATCTGCTCCTCTCCAAATGCCCGAAAAAAGCTCCACGAAATGTTACTTAACTCTCTCCAGAGGTGTAACGCAGCCAACAATAGCGGGCGTCCCCGCCCGCCCAACCAAATAACCGCTTTCGCAGAAACGACGGAGTTGTTTTTAATTTGCGGAGAGTTCTTTCATTTCCCCGTCCGGAGTTAATATCGCGGCGCGCACGGCAACGCCCGGATGCAAAGAAGCGACCGCCGCGCAATAACTTTCCAACTGCGCACGGTGCAAAGAAGGGTCGGCGGCGCCGCTTTTGTAATCCACCACCCACGCCTCGCCCCCGCGCACGACAATCAAATCGGGGCGGAGAATGCGACCGGCAAAAACTATTTCCGTTTCCACAAAATATTCTTCGCAGCCGTCCAGCAGTTTTTGCAGTTGCGGCGATTGCGCCGTTTTTTGCGCGGCGCGCAATTCTTTTTCGCCCGCCGCCGCAAGGCGCGCGATGATTTTTGCGTCCAACCCCAAAAGCGAAAGCGCCAGAAGTTTGTGCTGCTGCAAACCGCGCTGTATCTCCGGCGTTTGCGGCAGCCGTTTTCCAACGGTTGTTTTTTGCGGCGGAGTTTGCGGCGCGCTTTCCGGCGACGGTAACGAATGCGTCGCTTGTTTTTCTTTTTTCGCGCGCGGCATTTCGCCGAAGGCGGCCGTCTTTTGTTTGTCGTCCCCCCCCGCCATTTCCCGCATTGCAAAAAGCGCGCGCTCGGCGGGCGTCCCCGGCTTTGGCTTTTCGCAGGCAAATATCAAAAGCGCCTGTTGCGCGCGCGTCATCGCCACATAAAAAAGATTTTCCTTTTCCGCGCGCTCCTTTTTCTTTTTTTCGGCGGCGGGGGCAAACAGGTTTTCCTTTTCCGCATTTTCTTTCGCCAGCAGTTTTTGCGCCGTTTCTTCCAGCGCCGTTTTGTGCGCGCGCAAGCGGGCGACAAAGTTTCGCGGGCGTTCCCCCTCCGCCGGCCAGTCAACAAAAATATCGGCGCTGTCGCCCTTGCCGCCGCTGCGGTCAAAATCGGAATCGGCGAGAATAACAACCGGCGCCTGCAATCCCTTCGCCTGATGCACGGTATACAAACGAACGCCGCCCCCCCCCTTTATCCCCCCCATCAAAGATGGGGGGGGGGTGTTATTTCCCACCCCATCTTTAATAGAAGGAGAATGTTCTTCCCCCTCTCCATCTTTGATGGAAGAAAAACATTCCCCCCCCCCATCTTTGATGGAAGAAAAACACTCCCCCCCCCCATCTTTGATGGGGGGGGCAGGGGGGGGTGCATTTTCCGCCCCCGCATAAAACTGCGGCAAAAGCGGACGGTTGCCGCCTTCCGCCGTCAGCGACCAATCCAAAAGCGCGTCAATGTCGGCGCAAACTCCCTCGCGCAAATGCGCCGGAACCGCGGCGCGGTAACGCGAAAAAACATCGCCCTCCGCAATAATGGAATGCAAAATATCCGCCGCCGGCAAAACCGATTTGCGCGCGCGCTCCCGCCATCTCGCCAATAAATCAAAAGCGCGAAAGACCGCCGCGCTTGCGTTTTTGTTTTCGCGCAGCGACTGCCAAAGCGTTTTTTTCCCGCGCGCCGCCGCGATCTTTTGCAGTTCGCCGTCGCTCAGCGAAAACACCGGCGACTTCAACGCCCGCGCCAGCGGCAAATCGCGCCCGGGAAAAAGCAATACCGCGACAATGTCCAGCAAATCCGCGCAGGCAAAACGGTCGGCGAGTTTCGCGCCGCCGCCCGATGTTTCGCAGCCGATTCCCCTTTTCGCAAGCGCGCCCGTTATCAATTCGGCGTGCGTCATCTGCGGAAGTAAAATTAACATATCACCCGCCGCGCACGGCCGCGAATCGCCGCCGTCGCAAACTTCCCATTCGCCGATTGCGCCCGCGACGGTTTTTGCGATTTCTTCCGCCCACATTTCGCGCTTGCGGTTTTCCGCCGCCGGGGTAATTAACGGATTGCGCATTATCCGCCGTTTTTCTTTTTTGTCTTTTTCCGTTTCGCCGCCGCCTGTTACCGTGAAGGCGGCAAAGCCGGGAAGTTTTGCGTTCGTTTCCGCCGCGCGGTGCGCAACAAACCCCCGCATCCCGCCGGTAAAAACGCGGTTGACAAAATCCAAAACCAAAGGCGCGCAGCGGCGGGATATGTTTTCCTCGCGCGCTTGCGCGTTTTCGTCGTAACGGCTTTGCAAAAACTCCGCGGCACTGTCCAGCAACTCCGGATTGCCGTGGCGGAAACCGTAAATCGCCTGCTTGCGGTCGCCGACAATATACACCGAAGGTTCCCCGCCGCCGCCGTGCGCGTCCAGCAGCCACTTGCGGACAATCGCCCACTGCATCGGGCTGGTGTCCTGAAATTCGTCAATCAGAATATGACGGTAACGGCGCGAAAGGCGGTAGGTTATTTCCGCCGTCATCCCCTCGGCGACGACGGCGAGCCACGCCTGATATTCCAAATCGTCAAAGGTGATTATGTTTTTTTCGCGCTTGACATTTTCCGCTTCGGCCGCGAACTCGCCGCAAAGCGCCAGCGCCGCGCAATTGAATTGCGCCGCTTCCCGTTCTTCGCGCGCGACGAAAAAAAGAAAAACCGATTCCGCAAAAGCGCAAGCTGCCGCGTGCTTTTCCCACTTCTTTCGGATTTCGTTTGTTTTTGTGCATGCGGCGGCGCGCGCGATTTCTTCCGCGTTTTTTGCGCCCGCCAAAATAGCGCGCGCGGCGGAATGCAACTCGCCTTCTTTTTTTCCGCCGCCGTCCGCCAAAAACCGTTCCGCCGCTTCGCGCAACGCCGACTGCATTGCGGCGGTTTTGCATTCCGCTTTTTGCAAAAACTTCGCCGCCCGTTTTTCCCCTTCGCCGACGCCGCCGTCAAAAAGCCGCCACGCGTTTGTCTCCCCGGCGAACGCAAAAAACATTTTTTGCAATCCCGAAGGCGAAATGTGCGAGAGAACCGTTTGCGCCTGCGGCGAAAGCGCGCGCGATTCCGTTTTTGCCAGCCAGCCGCGCCAGGCCGCCGCTTTTATGTCGTCCAGTCCGCCCGCCTCGCAAAGCCGCCCGGGGACATTCCGCCCGTCCGACCATCTGCGGTGCCGAATCAATGTCATAAACCAGCCGTGAAATGTGTTCACGGTCAAATCGTCCCGCGGCGATTCGCGCAGCATCACCCGCCGCAAAATGCGCTCCGCTTCGGGTGTTTTTTCCGCGCGCAAACGCAGCAGCAGCCGTTCGTATATTTCCGCCGCCGCCTTGTTTGTGTATGTTATCGCCAAAATCTCCCCGGGCTGCGCGCCGCCCAGCAAAAGCGCCGAAAGCCGCTCTATCAGCCCGCGCGTTTTGCCGCTGCCCGCGCAGGATTTTACGACTTCGCAAAACGGAAAACCCGCCGCGCGCAAACTTTCGCCGCCGCAACCGTCCGTTTTGTTTTTGTTGTTTTGCATTTCCGTCACGATTCCAAAACAAAAGAAAAATCCACGGCGCGAATGTTTTTTGTAATCGCCCCCGCCGAAATGCGGTCCACCCCGGTCGCGGCAATTTGCGGCAGCGACGAAAATAGTATTCCCCCCGACGCTTCCAATTCCGCGCGCCCGCCGCATATCCGAACCGCTTCGCGCAACTGCGGCAAAGAAAAGTTATCCAATAAAATCCGCGCGGCGCCCGCTTTTAATGCCAGCCGCAGTTCTCCGAGGTCGCGCGTTTCAATCATCACCCGCTTTTTGCCGCCGCAAATTGCGAACGCTTTTTGCAGCGCCGCTTTAATTCCCCCGGCGGCGGCGATGTGGTTTTCCTTGATTAATATTTCGTCAAAAAGCCCGAGACGGTGATTGCGCGCGCCGCCGATGCGCACCGCGTATTTTTGCGCCGCGCGCAACTTCGGCAGCGTCTTGCGCGTGTCCGTCAAAACCGCCGGCGCCGCGCGCTTTTGCCATTTGCGCGCCGCCGTCGCCGTCGCCGAAAGCGTCTGCAAAAAATTCAAAGCCGCCCGCTCGCCGCTCAAAAGCGCCGCCGCCGAAGCCGAAACAACGCAAACCGGCTCCTTAGTTTTGCGCAATGCCCCGCCCTCGCAAACGCGCCATTCAAATTCCGCGCTTTTATCCAGCGCCAGAAAAACCCCTTCAAACCAGGGAACCCCGCAAAGCGCCGCGCCCTGCCGGCAAAACAAAACCCCCCGCCGCCGCTCCCCCCCGGCAAGCGCCGCGCTCAAATCCCCCGCCCCCAAATCCTCCCGCAGCGCCCCCCGAACATCCGCCGCAACCCCCCGCCGCAACCCGGAATCCAAAGAAAGCCCAATATTTTCCCCAGTCCCCATTCCCAAAAACCCCCCCGCAACAAAAAAAAACATTATACGCCCGCCCCCGACAACACCATTCCCGCACTCCTTTAATTCGCTGGATTCCCGCCTCTGGAAAAAATGCGGGAATGACGCAGGGGGGATTCCCGCCCCCCGAAAATGCGTAAATCCCCTTAAAGCGTCATTCCCGCACTCCACCAAAAAGGCGGGAATCCAGCGAATTAACCCCCCCCCTGCAAACCCAGCAAAACCCGCCTGTTGTAAAAAAACAACAACACCCCCCAAAAAAAACCCTTTCCCGCCGAATTCCCCTCTTTTCCCTCTATCATAGCAGTATTCCCGTGCGAGTGCCGTGCGGGCAACTTCACACAAAGGAGAAGAAAATGAAGAAAAAAGCACTTGCGCTGGCGATTGCCGGCGCCCTCTGCGTCCCGCAGACGGCCCTCGCGGCCACTGACGACTCGGGGATGCAATACACCTCCGCCTCCGAAGGGTTCTACGGCTCCCTGCGGGCGGTCTTCCGTAGCAGCCACTCGCGCAACACGACCAGCGGTCCCGGCATCAGCGCGGACAACGGCGTCCCTCGGCTGGGTGTCCGCGGTTCGTTGGACCTCGGCGGCGGCTTGAGCGGTATCTACCGCTCCGAGTGGGGGCTGAACTTTGACAACGACAACAATGCCGGGGACAGCCCGGGACGCGAACCCTTTCGCGCCCGCCTGAACTATGTCGGCTTGAAAGGCAACTTCGGCTCCGTGTCCTTCGGGCGCCAGTGGAGCGAAGATTACAACTTCGTCACCGCCAGCACCGACCTGACGAACAACAGCACCGGCTGGTTCACTTCGGCTATCCGCCGCGGCAACCTCGCCAAGTATGTCTCCCCGGACATCAACGGCTTCCAAGGCGCTCTCCAATTCACTATGGACGGCGCGGCTGAAGGTGTTGCCGCTCAAAGTGGTGGTTGCTTCTCTACTGCGGGTGTGCGTAGGGATGTTGCACAAACCGACACTTCGGATACGGCTTCCGCTGCACAATTGGCTATCCTTAATGGCGGCAATGTTGACCAAGCCACCGTGCTTGCTGGACTGGGTGTCGTTGACGCAGGAGCGGGAATGGTGACTTGCGGCGCAACCGCATCTTATCGTTTGCCTGTTGCCGCGCAGGAATCCGAGGACATTGACCGGTGGACGCTTGCTGCGAAATACAGCATTCGCGGCTTTACCGTTGCCGGCACCTACGATGTCCAGCCCGACGGTTTGACAACCCCCACCGGCAAAGATGACGCAGTTTTCTGGGGCGCCCGTCTCGGTTACGGTCAGGATAACTGGTCGGTGAACGCTTGGTATGGCGAACACAACGACAGCGACCGGGGCGGCGAAAATCAGGACCGGGAAATCCTTTCGGTTGCCGGAAAAGTCAATGTCGGCAAGGTGGACATCTACGCCATCGTGGACAATGAGGAAGACCGGGCGAAGCAAGACCACACTCGCACGGTTGTGGGCGTAACCTATCATCTGGGCTCGCGCTCGCGCGTTTGGGTTGACTACCTGAGCGTTGACGATGACGGCAGCACGACCGAAGAGGACAGCGTTGCCATCGGCTTGCGTCACGATTTCTAATCGCGTCGCCCTCTTGCCCCGCCCCTAAAAAGGCAAAGGCAAGAGAAAAGGGACCCACCCAAGGAAAGCCCGGCGAAAGCCGGGCTTTTCTTTTAAGCATACCCCCCCCCTCGCATCATTCCCGCACTCTTACTAAAAAGCGGGAATCCAGCAAGCCAACAGCGTCATTCCCGCACTCCTCCCCCCCTTGTGTCATTCCCGCATCTATCCAAAATTATCCGCGTCATTCCCGCATC
>JAHRAH010000010.1 GCA_020027345.1 Gammaproteobacteria bacterium
GCCGCAATATCCGGCAAGGGCGAGGGCGAAGCAAATTGAACGCGATTATTATTGTGTTCCTTGTGCTTTTTCAATGCAGTCCGGGCGTTGTCATAGCGCCGTCGGTGTGGGACAACTCGGCGGCGCGGACGCTCCTCGCCTCCGTCCCCGCAAAAAGAAAGCGCAAATCCGGCCGGTGGAAACAGTGATTGACGAACTGCTGATTGTTGGCGGGATTTTTGCCGAACAACGGATGCGCCGCCGCCAGCGCGCGCGCGCGCGGGAAAAAAAAGCGAGCGCGATTTAATGGAGGATGTAAGAACAATCCCGCCGGCCGTCCGCGCGAAAAAAAAGCGCTTTGTAACCGCCGCGCTGAACGCGACGCCGGAGGGCGCAATTCGTTATTTGCGCGAGCGCGGTGCCAAGATAAACGACGCGTTTGTCGCAAAAATAATCGCCGAGGCGGAAGACGCGGCTTTGGTCGCCAGCGCCCTGAACACTTTTGCCGAAGTGAACGTCGTGCGCCGTTCCATAGAACGCGCCGCGAAAAAGGGGTTTTCGTTCCAACAATGGAAAGAAAAAATTGCCCCCAAATTGGCGGAGCAAATGGGGGCGCGGCGCAAGGGGCGGTTGGAGATGATTTACCGCACAAACATGAACTCCGCCTACAATGCGGCGCAGTGGGCGGAAGTGCGCGCGCGCGTGAAGGACGGCGAGCGCGTGATACTGCGTTACGACGCGATACGCGACTCCCGCACCCGCGACAGCCACGCCGCGCTGGACGGCGTCGCCCTTCCCGCCGGACACCCGTTTTGGAAAAGTAACTACCCTCCGAACGGCTACAACTGCCGCTGCAGCGTTACCGCGCTTTCCGCGGCGACGGCGCGCGAACTCGGCGTGAAGATTACCGACGCCGGCAAACTTCCCGCGCTGCGTAAAGCCGGCAAGCCGCATCCGGATTTTGCCTTTGCGCCGGATGCCGAAATCCAAATCGGCGGGATGACGGCGAAACTCGTAGCGCAAACGAAAACCCGAAAGCAGTGGTCTCCCTATTCCCCCCGCTTGCAAAAATATCTGCCTCCATTTATTGCGGAATTGCTGCGCACCCGCCGCGCGTCGCCGCTCCCGGTCCTGCCGGGCGGCTACCTGCCCGAAGACGCGCTTGCAATCGCCGAAAAAATCAGCGGCAAGCCGGAAGTGAACTCGCGCCTGTGGCTTACATACCTCGGCGCCAAAAGGATGCGGGAAAATCTCATCAAAAACGGGCATTCCCCCAAAGAATCTCTCGCCATAACCGCCGCCGCCGCCGACCTCTCCGGCGCGGCGTGGCGCAGCGTGGGAAAAGAACTCGTTGCTGAAAAGAACCTGATGGAATACCGCATCGGCTATTCTTTTGTCCGGCGCGACTGGATACTCCGCGGCGGACGCTCGTGGATGATAAAGAACGAAACGGCAGCAGAATACATTACGCGGCGCAACCTGCTTCCGCACCGGGACATTCGCGGACGGCACCCCGAACTTTTCTTGACGACTTTGTCGGCAAGCGTCAGCGCGAAACTGGGCGGCAAAAGCATCCCGCTGACCGTCAGTTCCGACGGCGTCAAATGGCTGGCGCGAAAAATCGGCATCGTCAAAGTGGACGGCGATGTCGTGAAATTCAAACCCGGCTGGACGGAAGAAAAAACCCTCGCCGTGACGGTGTGGCAATTGGACAAGATAAAGGAAAAATTTTCCCAAAAAATAACGGACGCCCGCAAAATTGGAAAAACCTTTTATGTCCAGCATGAAAACTGGAAATTAAGGTTCAAAATAACCCCCGGCGGCGTTTCTTTCACGGGCGAGGCGCCCAAAAAGAAAAAAGGAAAGAGGCGCGCAGGGGCACGGGTTCCTGCCTTAAAGTCTGCCGTCTAATCAGCGTTGCCGCTGATTATGGCGTTGCCTTCCGTCTCGAGCCACCGCCCCTTTCCGCTTTGATAATACCACTTTCCAAAAAAAAAACACAATTTCGCGTGAAACTTCTGCTACAATCCCCCTGTTGTGTGAAGTGTGAGGGCGCCGCATTGGCGCGGGCGGGGGAGGAATCCCCCGCTTTTTCGCCCCCGCGCTGCAAAAAGAAAGGACAGCACAATGCTCGGTCAAGGATCTATGAACACGGTTACGCTGCTCGGCAACATGGGCGGCGACCCGGAAATCTTTCACAGCGAGGACGGCCGCGCCGTCGCCCGCATCTCGCTCGCCACCACGGAAATGCGGCACGACGGCGAAAGCGGCGAGAAAAAGAAACACGCCGAATGGCACCGCGTCGTCTTCTTCGGCAACGCCGCCGAACTGCTGGAGAAATTCGGCGGCAAGGGGCGCAAACTCTGCATTGAGGGCTCGCTGCGCACCAGCCACTGGACGGACGCCAACGGCAACGCCCGCCGCACCGTGGAAATCGTCGGGCGCTCGCTCACCTTCATCGGCGGCGCGCGCGAACCCTCCGACCCCGCCTCGCACCCCGCCGACCCCGACTTCGCCCTCGGCGAAAGCAACGGCGGCGGCAAGGCGAAAAAGCCGCGCAAAGCAAAACCGCGCAAGCCGCGCGGCTAATGCCGCCCAACCCGAAATCACTGATTTTCGCCCTCGCCATCGTCGCGGTTTATATGTATTTGTTCTACCTCAAAACTTCGGGGAAGATGTAAGGGCGTCGGCACGGCGCGTTCGGCAGGATTCGTCCGCCGGCAAAGTGCGCCGGGCGGCTTCCCCCGTCCGGCTTTTTTCGGCTGCTGATTCGCCAAGATGGGAATCCCCACTTTGGCGGCAAAATCAACCTCTTAAAGGCACGGCTGCCGTCCGAATTGGGAACGCTCCAAAAACGCCGTTTTTTTGCCTGTTTTCGGGGGGATGATTGAAATAAATCATTGATTCCACCCTCAAAATTGCGGTTTTTGTTTTATCACTTCCAAAACGCCCTTTTTCGCCCGATTAATGTTCCCTTCATCCCCAATAAACCCGCATAAACCCGCTTAGCCCCGCTAAAAAACGGCAATGCCCGCGGCAAACAGCGGCGGGGAGTGTGGGTGTTTCTTCCCGCCCGCAAAGGAAGGGATTACTCCGGGAGCGGTTGCGCAGAATGTGGTAAAGCCCCGCGAAGAGATTGACCACAATAAAGCACAGCAGAAGGATGGTGATGATGCGCAGCGACTCTTAAGTTTGAGCGGGCGAGGATGCCCGCTCTAATGGCTGCGTTCCCAAGCCGGAGCGCGGGAACAAGAAAACCAAAAATTCGTTATTGATTCGTAACCGTCACACCGCCGGAGCAGTGTAACGAGAAAAGAAAAGGGGGCGTCCGAGGGGCCGTCTCCTCGGGTATCCATTAAGGTGCGGTCGCATAGCTTAGTCTCTGCCAACGCCCCCGATTTCATAATACCACTTTTTAGACCTCGTTCCCACGCCGAAGCGCGGGAACGAGACCCGGTTACCGTTTCGCAAGTATTTTTAATGTGGCGCGGATTTCTTCGGCGGAGTTGACCGTCATTCCGGCGAAAGCCGGAATCCATACGGACACTGATTTTTCGCCGAATTCCGCGGCGGACGGGGATTTTGCGGCTGTCGCGAGCGGGTTATGGATTCCGGCTTTCGCCGGAATGACGGTTATCGTTTCGCAAGTATTTTTAATGCGGCGCGGATTTCTTCGGCGGGGGTCGGATATTCTTCGCCGCTTTTGCGCATTGCGGCGAGGGCGCGCTGGATTTCCGGTTTTTTGTAACCGAGCGCGGCCAACGCTTGCGCGGCGTCGCTTTGTTCGCCGCCAACATCCGCGCCGAGCGAAAGCGCTTCGCCGCGCAGTTCCACTATCAATCGTTGCGCCGTTTTTTCCCCGATGCCGGGCGCGGACGAAAGCAAAACAGTGTCGCCTTTTGCAATCGCGCTCAGCATCGCATCGGCGTCCATCGCGCTCAACATCGCCAACGCAGTTTTTGCGCCGATGCCGCTCACGCGCATCAGCCGGCAAAAAAGCGCGCGCGAGCGTTCGTCCAAAAAACCGTAAAGCGTTTGCGAATCCTCGCGCACAATTAATTCCGTCAGCAAAAAAACCTCCGCCCCCGTTGCCGGCAGACGGTCGGTAACAGTTAGCGGCGCGCAGACACGGTAGCCGACGCCGCCCGCTTCCACGACAACAGTCCCCGGCGCTTTTGCCGTCAACAGTCCGCGCAGCGTCGCAATCACCGCCGCCGCCTTCCGCGCCTTGCCGCCGCGGGCAGTCGCGAGATTTGCGCGTCGCGCATTAGCGGAGTCAGCGCCAGCGCGCAGGCGAGTGCGTCGCAGGCGTCGGGCGGCGGCAAATCCTCGGCGCGCATGCGCAAGAGTCGCCGCACCATTTCGGCGACTGCGCGTTTGTCGGCGCGCCCGGCGCCGGTTACCGCTTTTTTAATTTGCAGCGCGCTCATTTCCACGATGTCCATTCCGCCGCCGTGCGCGAGCAAAGCCGCCAAAG
>JAHRAH010000035.1 GCA_020027345.1 Gammaproteobacteria bacterium
CCTGCTGCAAAACCATCCCGGACTTCCCGTCCGCCACCAGCAATCCCTCATCGCCCATCTGCTCCTCTCCAAATGCCCGAAAAAAGCTCCACGAAATGTTACTTAACTCTCTCCAGAGGTGTAACGGGGCTGATGAGAGCGGGCGTCCCCGCCCGCTCAAATTAAATTGGGCGCGGCGCCCCAAAACGGCGGCGGCGTGATAGTATCCACGCCTTTGCCAAACAGAAAGGACAAAAAATGACAAAAATAAAACCGTTTCTCGCCGCCGCATTCGCGGCCGCAATGCTCGCCGGCTGCGCGACCCCGCATGTCGTGGATGAGCGGCAGACGGCGGACGCCGATTTGTCGTGCGATGCGCTCGCCGACGAAATCGTAGACGCCGAGCGTTTTGAACAGCAGGCGCGCGAAGAAAAAGGCGTAACCGGCACCAATGTCGTCGCCGGCCTGCTTTTTTGGCCCGCCATCGTCGGCACCTACTCCAACGCCAACGAAGCGATAGAAGCCGCCAACGAAAGGCAGCGGCATCTGCACGAACTGCGAAAGGAAAAAGGATGCTGACCGCGAAAAAACAAGGGGGAAAAACCATGGGCAAATTTCTTTTCGCCGCGGCGGCGGTGTTGCTGCTCGGCGGCTGCGCGGCAAGCGGGGCGAAGTTCGGCGCGGTTGCGCCGCAGCAGTTGGAGTCGGAAAAGGGGCGCGTGTATTTTTACCGCCCGGAGAAACTCTTCGGCGCGGGCATTCAGCCCGAAGTTCTGCTCAACGGAAAACTCGCCGGACCCTCGCAGCCGGGCGGCTTTTTTTATGTTGATGTCGCGCCCGGCGATTACGAAGTTTCCATGACTTCGGAAGTGGAAAAAACAATCGCATTCCACATGCGCGCGGGGCAAACCCGCTATGTCCGCCTGAGCGTCGGCCTCGGCGTCATCGTCTACCGCGTATACCCCGAACTCGCAAGCGAATCCAAAGCCCTCCAGGAATTAAAGGGACTGAACCAAATGGACGGCTGACACTCGTCATTCCGGCGAAAGCCGGAATCCATACGGTCTTTGCTTTTGCGCCGGCCTTGTATGGATTCCGGCTTTCACCGAAACGGTGGATGGGTGATACAATCCCCCTTGTGAATCTGGAGCAAATACGCAAGGCGGCGCGGGCGCACCGCGAAGAACTCGCGACGATGGGAATCACCGAGCTCTATTTGTTCGGCTCGGCGGCGCGCGGCAAAACGGCGGAGGGCAGCGACATAGACATTCTCTACCGCCGCGCGAAAAAAGCCGGGGGCGGGCGCGATTCGCTGCATTTGTCGGGCGGGCTGAGCGGCATATTCGGCGCAAGAACCGACGCCGTGAACATCAATCTCGCGGGCGAGGATTTTCTGGCGGGGGTGATGCCGCACGCGGTTTTGATATACGGCAAAACGCAGCCCTCCGCCGCCTACAAAAAACGCACGGGGAAAACAATGGAAAAGGACAAAACGCGCGACGCGCGCGGCGTTTTCGCGCGCGCCGAAACCGCCGCGGCAAAACTGCAAAAACTCGCCAACGGCGGCGGGCCGGAAGCGATGAAAAACATAGAAAGCGATGCGGGCGAAACGGCGCTGCTGCGCGCGAAGGATTACATAAACAAAATCAACGACGCCCTCAACGGCCGGCTGCGCGATTTTATTCCGCCCGCCGCGCGCGACGAAAAAGCGCTCCAAGCGCTCGCCGAAGCCGGAGTCCTCGCCCGCCATCCCTACGCCGCGGAATCCGAACAAGCCGCGGCGAATCAGTTGGCGGAATTCACCCGCAACCATTCCACCGCCGCGGAAAAAATGCTCGCCGCCTGCCCCCCAAGCGTCCGGCAAAAATAAACCCAAGCGGAAGGCGTCCCCGCCCGCTCAAATTAATGCGTCATTCCCGCACTCCTGTTAAAAGGCGGGAATCCAGCAAACTAAAAACCCCAAGGGAACGGACCAAAAGGGACTTTCTACCGCAACGAACGCCAAAGATGCAAACACCCCACAGTCCGAAAAGGAATCCACTTTTTCGCCGCATTAATTAAAACCTCCTCGCCGCCTTTCCCCTTCCCATAATGCAAAAAAGCGGCGCGGCGCAAGCCGGCGTCGCCGGGCGAGACGACATCCGGGCGCCGCAGCGCGAACATCAAAAACATTTCCGCCGTCCAGATTCCGACCCCGCGTATTGTCGTCAGGCGGCGGACGATTTCGCCGTCGCCAAGTTTGCGCAACTCCGCCGCTTCCAGTTCGCCGCGTTGCGCCGCCGCCGCAAGCGCGCGCAAGAAGTCCGCCTTGTTCGCCGAAAGCCCGGCGGCGCGCAGCCGTTTTTCCGAAACGCGCGCGACCGCTTCGGGCAAGAAAAGCGCGCCGCCGGCCGCCTCCGCCACTCTCCCCGCGATAGTCGCCGCCGCTTTTTGCGACAACTGCTGATTGATGACCGAAACGCAAAGCGAATGAAAAGGCGGCTCCGCCCGGCGCATGCGCAACGCCCCGTTTGCGGCGATAACGCGCGCCATCGTCCGGTCGCGCCGCGCCAGAAACTCCTCCGCCTCGCGCAGCGTTTTCGCCGTCAGCGGCGGCTGCGGTTTTTCCGCCGCGACAGTCACCGCCGCCCCCGCGCGAGCGATGCAATCATCGCTTCCGCCTGCCGCAAATACGCGCCGCCGAAAAGATTGAAGTGATTGAGAACATGATACAAATTATAAACATCGCGCCGCCCGCGGTAACCGTTTTCGTCAAAAACCCGCGCGGCGCGGTAACCCTCGTAAAACGCGGGCGCAAAACCGCCGAACAATTCGCTCATCGCAATGTCGGTTTCCGCGTCGCCAATGTAGGGCGCGGGGTCAAAAACCGCCGCGATTGTTTTTTCCCCGCGCGAAAAAAAGCCGGCGTTGCCGCCCCACAAATCGCCGTGAACCAGCGACGGCGCGGGTTTGTGCGAAAGCAATTCGCGCGCGGCGTCAACCGCTTGTTCCGCAAACGAAAACTCCCGCCCGCGCAATCGCAATGCCGCATTAAACTGAAACTGCAAACGATGGCGGACAAACCATTCCCCCCAATCTTCGCTTTCGCCGACAAATCCGGGCAAGTTTCCAAGCGTCGCATTCGCCAAACGCAGCCCGAACATTTCCGGCAGTTTGTTTTCCGGCGAAAGTTTTGCGTTTATTATTGCGGGCGGCGCGTTATGCAGCCGCGCCAAATCCGCGCCCATTTTCCGCCAATCTTCGCCGCCGACAGTTTTTGCCGCCGGGCGCATATATTCCAAAACCAGCGCCGCTTCTTCGCCCGCCATTCCCGCCGCAACCGGCGCGGGGACAGTGATTGCGCCCGCCGCAGCCAATTGCAATAAACCGCTTTGTTCCGCCAAAAGGTTCGGCAGTTTTTCCGCGGCATTGAGTTTTACAAAAAACTCCCGCCCGCAATCTCCGGCAATGTGAAAGCAGCGGTTAATGCATCCGCCGCCGACTTCGCGCGCATTCTTTACAAAAAAACGCGCGCCAGTCGCTTCCGTTATCAGTCCCGTGACGGCGCGCATCGTTTTCATTTGTTTTTGCCCGGCAGCCAGCGGTTCATATCGGCGATTGCTTGCGGGTGTATGTTGTGCGCGGCGGGATATTCGCGGTATTCCAAATTCCAGCCGCCGTTTTGCAATTCATCGCGGCAGGCGCGCGCCCATTCGGGCAAAACAATTTCGTCAACATCCCCCTGCGCCTGAAAAACAGAAACATCCCGCGCCGCCGCATTCGCATCTGTCCGCAGTTTTTCGGCAAACAACAAATACCCGGAAAAAGCGGCAATCCCCGCTAGCCGTTCGCAATGCCGCAGCCCGCAATAAAGCGCCATCGCCGCGCCCTGCGAAAAACCGCCGAGAACAATGTCCCCCGCCGCAAAGCCGCGCGCTTTTTCCGCCGCAAGAATATCCTCCACCGCCGCCGCAGATTCCAAAACGCCAAGTTCGTCCTGCCGCCCCGCCAAATCCGGCGAAGAAATGTCATACCACGCGCGCATTCGCATTCCGCCGTTTATTGTCACCGCGCGCACGGGCGCATTCGGACAAACAACGCGCCATTTTCCGCCGCCGATTTCCGAAGCCAGCGGCAGCAAGTCGCCGCCGTCCGCCCCCAAACCGTGCAGCAAAACAAAAACGCCGCGCGGCGAAGGCGGATTATGTTCCGCAATATTTTCTGCCGTCATATTCCCCGCCTGTTTCGGAAAAAAAATATTCCCAATTAAAACCCGCGCCCGGATCGCTTTTGCGCCCGGGCGCAATATGCTCGTGCCCGGCGGCAAAAAAAATCCCCCCCGCCCGCGCCGCCAAAGCGCGCGTCAGCGCAATCAGCGATGCATATTGCGCGCGTTCAAACTCGCCGCCTTCCGTCCCCTCCAATTCCGCGCCAACGGAAAAATCATTGCAATTCGCGCGCCCGTCAAATTTGGATTCGCCCGCATGCCATGCGCATTCTTCGGCGGAAACAAACTGCATAATCTCCCCGCCGCGGCGAATAAAAAAATGCGCCGAAACGCGCAAGCCCGAAAGCGTGGAATATTCCGGGCGCGACGCGCAATCCAGCGCGCCGCAAAAAAGCCGTTCCACATCGTCGCCGCAAAACACCCCGCGCGGAAGCGATATGCAATGCACAACCAGCAGCTCCGCCCGCATCCCCGCCGGGCGCGGATGACGGTGCGGACTCTCCCGCCGCAGCGCGCCCGCAAGCCAGCCGCCGCGCCAAACCGTTTTTTCAACAGTCCCGACAGTTTCCGTCATGCAATTAAAAAAAACATCCGAAAAAAAACCGTTACGCAAACGCCGCGGCAAAACCCGCGAAAACAAACGCGCCGAACCAGTTGTTTGCGCGAAAGGCGGCAAGGCACCGTTCCGGCGCGCGCGTGCGGTATAAAAAATAAAAACGAAAAACCAAAGCCATCGCCGCAATCAGCGCAACCTGATAGGCCACGCCCCAGTCATAAACAATCCCCAGCGCCGAAAGCCAAAGCACCGCCGCCGCGTAAAAAACGCTCACAAAAACAACATCGCGCGCGCCGAAAAGAACCGCCGAACTCCCCGCCCCGGCGCGAATGTCGCCCTCGCGGTCGGACATCGCATACACGGTGTCGTACGCAAAAACCCAAAGAAAATTGCCCGCCATCAAAAGCCAAACTTCCAAGCCCGGCGTTTCGTTGCGCACGGCCGTCCACGCCATCGGAATGCCGAAGCCGAAGGCGATTCCCAAAACCATCTGCGGCGCGCGCAAAAACCGTTTCGCAAAAGGATAAACCGCCGCCAGCGCGACCGCAAAAAAAGCCCAGCGCCGCGAAAGCGATGGCAAAAACAGCCAAAGAAAAAACGCCGCAAACAAAAATACAAAAGCGACAACTACCGCTTCCCAAACGGTAACGCGCCCGGCCGCAAGCGGGCGGTTTTTTGTGCGCTCCACGGCGGCGTCCAGTTTGCGGTCGGCGATGTCGTTAACAACGCAGCCGAAAGCGCGCATCATAAAAACCCCGGCGGCAAAAACCGCAAGCCATTTCCATCCCGGCCATCCTTCCGCCGCCAGCCACAAACCCCAAAGCGTCGGCCAAAGCAAAAGCAAAGCCCCCGCCGGACGGTCAAACCGCGCAAGCCGCAAATATTCCAAAACCCGCCCCGCCTTCAAAAACATTCTCGCAATACCCCCCTCCCATCTTTATTTGTTGCAAACACCCCCCCCCATCTTTGATGGGGGGGGTTGGGGGGGGGAAACCCGCAGACAAAATAAAATCCGAAACCCCCCGCGCCCGCGCAAGAGTCCGCCGCAACTCCCCGCCGCCGGGCATTCCATAAAAAAGCCCGCCCGCCGCCGCCGCAATTTTCCGCCATTCCCCCGGCGGCTGCGAAACAGCATATTCCAACATCCCCCGCAACGCCTCCATCCGCGAAGGCGGACGCGCGCCAAACTCCCGCCGCGCGATTTCCGCAAGCAGCCACGGATTGCGCGCCGCCGCCCGCCCGACCATCACTCCCTCAAAACGCGAAAGCAACTCGCGCGCATTTTCCGCCGTCGCAATCCCGCCGTTAATAATCATCGGCAACCCCGGAAAGCGCGCGCGCACAATCTCCGCCGTTTGCAAATCCAGCGGCGGCGCGGAACGGTTTTGCGCAGGCGAAAGCCCGGCAAGCAACGCCCGCCGCGCATGAACAATCAGCGCGCCCGCACCCGCATCGGCGACGGCCGCAACAAACTCGGAAAGAAAAGATTCCGCGTCGGCGTCGTCCACGGCGGTGCGGCATTTGACACTGACCGGCAGCCCGCCGCCGGCCCGCGCCGCGCGAACAACCGCCGCCGCCCGCAGAGGTTGCGTCATCAGCCGCGCGCCAAAACCGCCCCGCTGCGCGCGTTCACTCGGACAGCCGCAATTAATATTGAGCGCGTCGTAACCGCATTCCGCCGCCAAAGCCGCCGCCGCCCGCATCGTTTGCGCGTCGTCGCCCGCCAACTGCAAAACCGCCGGCTTTTGCGAAAGCGGCAAAAAAAGCAACCGCCGCCGCGCATCTTCCCCCGCGCGCGCGACCGCCGCCGCCGCGGTCATTTCCGTATACAAAACCGCCCCCGGACAAAGCATCCGCCAAAGCCGCCGCCCATGCAAATGCGAACGCCCCATCATCGGCGCAATATGCAGCCCCAAAGCAACCCCGTTCTCCAAAACCAAACCCCCTCCCCCGAATTATAAATCCCCCCCGCAAACAACGGAACCCCCCCCGCCCGCAAATAACGGCGAAAAGAAAAAACCGCATTGCGTCATTCCCGCATTTTCCCGAAGGCGAGAATCCCCTCCGCGTCATTCCCGCTTTTTTCCAGAGGCGGGAATCCAGCAAATTAAAACAGGAGTGCGGGAATGACGCGGGGACGGCGCAAAAAAAATTAAAAAAAAGTTGACTTTTTTCTGAAAATCGCGTATACTCCCCGCCGAATCAAAATGCTTTTCACCCCCCCTCCCAGAAATAGCGCTCAGACGCGCGTAAACGCCCTTGGTTGCGTTTTCGCCGCCCTTTTGACTTTTTTCCTCGCCGGAAGCGAATACGCGCAAAGTAGCGGCTTTCCCGCCCACCCTGTCATTCCCGCGAAAGCGGGAATCCAGACGCCCCCCGCCATCATCGCCGAGTCCGCAATTCATCGCGGCGCGCAAGTCGTTCTGGATTCCCGCTTTCGCGGGAATGACAAATTGGGGGAATGGAAGCGGGCGGAGTTGCGGCGGTTACTTGGCGAATGGGAAAAGCGGGCGGGGTTGGCTGTTGGCAATGCGGCGGTTTCGCGGTTTGGCTTTGTCAAAAAAGCGCGGGTGGATTTTCAAACTTCGCTTGGCGGGCGCAAGGGGCAATTTGCGATTGACGCCATCGGCGGTTTGCGCGAACGGGGGGACGATGTCATTGGCTGGCACTTGCGCGGTTATGCCGGGGAAGAAAATGCGCGCGGGGGAAATGCGGGTTTGTTCTGGCGCGTTGTTAAAGGAGAGTCGTTGCTGGGGGCGAATGCTTTTTTGGATTATGAACGCGATGAAAACGCCGGAGGTTTTTGGCGGTGGTCATTCGGCGCGGAATGGAAAAACAAATACGGCGAACTTTCGGCAAACCGTTACTGGGCGATAACCGAAGGCAAACAACTCGCGGACGGCTTTTATTACACGCGCGAGGGGTTTGACGCCGATATGTATTTGCGCGCGCCGGGTTTGGAATGGGCTGCTTTGCGCGGGGGATATTATCAGTGGAAGGGCGAGCGCGGGGACGGGGACGACGAGGGTTTTCGTTATGGTTTGCGTTTGTCGCCCGGCGGCGGCGTTTTTGTGGAAGCGGAGTTTGACGAGGAAAGCGGGGACTTCGGTGGAAGTTTTTCGTATTCGCACACATTCGGCGAAGCGTCGGCGGGCGCGGAAAAAGCGGACGGTTTCAATCCGCGTTTGCATTTTTATGATTCGGCGCGGCGGGAATATTCGCAGCGCATCTCCCGCGCCGGTGTCGGCGTTTCGCAGTTTGCGGCGGTGTTGGTCACTTCGGATTTGTCGGTGGATATAACAGTCGGCGCGATGGCAACGGCTTTCGCGAGGACGACAACGCAAATTAATTATACTTTTCCGCTGACTTCCGATGTTAACATTGGAGTATTCGCCCCCGGTAACAAAGCATTTTTCCGGCAACAGGCGGGGGGATGGAATCTGACATTAAACGCAAACTCCCGCGCCGCCATTTTGCAAACCGCGCGCATTCTTGAAGTAATCAGTGGCGGCGGGGAGTTTGAGCGTTTTGGCAATAACCGGCTGGCAACGGTGATAATGCCCGGCGCTACTTTCGCGCTTTTGGGAACGCGTTTTTCGTGGAATATAGACGGGGGGATAACGCGGATAACTTTGCACGAAGGCGGCATTTCTTCTCCGGAGGCGCTGCCGGGGGCTGTGATAGTGATGACCGCCGCTTCCGGGGCGACATTGATTATCGGCGGACAAGTTGCGCGGGGAGTGGCTTTGCCGCCGCCCGGGGAGTTTGCGGGGGCGGCGTTGACGGTAACGACGCGAATTGCGGCGGCGAATATTGCGACAGTGACTGCGGCGGGCGGAAGCGGGTTCACTTACAGTTTCCTGAACGCGCCTTCGGATATTACTTTTGCCATCGGCGCGAGCGACGGCGAGATTGCATTCAATCCGGTTCCGCGTGCGACATTGGCGGAGCGCAATATAACGCTGACTGTGGCGGCAAGTGGGCGCAATCCGGGGAATGAAAATCAAACCGCGACTGTGGAATTGATTCTTGCGATTGTTGACCCGCCGGCTTTGACTGTTGAGTTTAATGGGGATGTTAACTTTACTCGGTTGACTGTGGCTGCGGGGACGAATATTACGGTGGGGACTTTGGTTTTGCGCGGGGGGCAGCCGGGTGCGGGGCGGGCGATTTCGCTGATTGGCGGGACTCCGACTGCGGGCTTTGACTTGCAGGGGGGGACGCTTCTCTTCTTTACGGATGCGGACAGCGAGGGCGCGGTTTCGGTGACTGTTAGCGGGAATGATTCTCATGACAACACTCCGGCGGCGCTTTTGACTGTTACTGTTGATTTGGTGGCGGGCTTTGCGCTGCCGCCGCCGGAGGGGGATGTTTTGATGGTAACGACGCACACGGATTACAATCCGCTTGTGCAATTTGCGGCGGGCGGCGGGACGGATATTCGTTACGGTTTGTTTAATGCGCCCGCTTCGCCGACATTTGCGATAGACGCGAACAACGGCGAGTTGCGTTTTGCGACAAATCCGCATTTGCCGATTGATGTAACGGTAACGGCGACTGCGAGCGGACAACCCCCCGTCGGGCAAAGACAAACGGCGACGGCGGCGGTTACTTTGGCAATCGTCAATCCGCCGCAGTTGACGATAGGTTTTGACGGAACGCCTTCGCTTTCGCTTGTGACGGCGGCGGGCGCGGCGGATATTGGAAATATCACAATATCCGGCGGCGACAATCAGAACGCGCTCGTTTTTGCCGGAGCAGCGAACGGTTTCGCGTTTGCAAACAACACCGTTTTGGTTGTCGCAAACGCCGCGGTTGCGGGACGATACACAACGACCATCCGCGCAAGCAACCCGCATCCGAATGTCGCCGACAAGTTTTTGACGGCGGCGGTTACTTTGTTTTCTTTGCGGATAATGACGATGACCACCACCGTCACCACCGGTTTCAGCGACGCGACGGTTTTTGAGGGGAATATTACGGCGACGGCGGGCAACAGGGCACTGGGGAACCGCGGGGAATTGGTATGGCTGAATCCGGTGATGCAGGCGGTGACGGCGGCGAACGGAACGGCAGTGTTTACGGGGCAGGACAACACGCATCAGTGGATTGCCCCGGTTCTTCCCGACGGCACTCGCGCCCCTTGGGATGCGGCGACCGGCCATTTGCATCTTATCCCGCGGACGGTGACCATCGGCAATTTGACGGTGACCGAGATGACGACGACGATGACGGCGACGGTCGCGCCGGACTCGGGCTTTTTCGGAATGCTGCAAACAAAAAGCGCCGATGATTTCGCTTTTATAAAGTTTTCCGATTCGCCCGTTGTCGCCGCCGCCGACTTTATAACCAACTGTCATTCCCGCGAAAGCGGGAATCCAGCGCGATTTTGCCTTTTCCGCCGGATTGTGCTGGATTCCCGCTTTCGCGGGAATGACAAGGAAGGCGGGAATGACAGGTTGTTGCTGCGGTAACGGACGCCTTCCACCCCCCCGGAGTTTGCCGCCCCCATCTGCCGATGGGGACGGCAAACTCCAACCCCCCGCAAGCGGCGGGGGGTATAGATTTCTTGTCATTCCCGCGAAAGCGGGAATCCATAACAACGCGCGCATTGCGGTGAATTGCGAACACAGCGATAACGGCGGGGTTACTATGGATTCCCGCTTTCGCGGGAATGACGGGATTAGAATGCATTCCGCCGACGGCGGTGTTAGAATGCATTGCGGTAATTTGCCGGGAAGGAAAATATGCGATGGTTCAATTCAAGGAAATGTCCGAAGCGGTTCCGTTTGCGGAACAATTGGGCGCGGAAAGCGCGGGGACGGTCGTGCTTGTCAATGTTTTCACCGTCGCGCCGGAAGAAGCGCCGCAACTGCTGCGGGCGTGGGCGGAAGACGCGGCGTTTATGAAAAAGCGGCCGGGGTTTGTTTCCACGCAACTGCACGAGGGAATCGCCGGCAGCGGCGCGTATTTTAATTATGCGGTGTGGGAATCCGCCGCCGCTTTTCGCGCGGCGTTTTCCGACCCGGAGTTTCAGGAGCGCATAAAAGCGTATCCCCCCGGCGCGGTCGCCTCGCCGCATCTCTTCCGCAAAAAAGCGGTGGCGGGAATCTGCCCCGGCGCGGAAGAGTCCCCCGCCCAAGAGTCCCCCGCCCGATAACGCGCAAACTCGTTCCCGTTACAACTCCGGAGAATTGTAACGAACGCCAACTTCGTCATTCCCGCAAAATTTGTCATTCCCGCATACCTTGTCATTCCCGCGAAAGCGGGAATCCAGCCCGATTTTTCCTTTTCCGCCGGATTGTGCTGGATTCCCGCTTTCGCGGGAATGACAGGGGAGCGATTTTTTTCGCCCAATTGGCGCAAAACGGCGTTTATCCAACAAACCAATAAAGCCCCGACGAGGGCGGCTTTCTTGTGATAAATTAGCAATTCCTTATCGCACGGCGAACAGCCCCTTGCCGGGTTGTTTCGCTTAATACAATACCCCGGTTTCGGGGAAATAAGCGGAATCATGCGTTTGCCGTGTGATAAGGGCGGCCCGGCGCGCCCGCCGGGGACGCAAAAACAACAACCCCGAAAATTTTTGGCGAAAAGGGTCGGCTGCGGCGGTTTTCGCGTATAATGCGAACCGGTAGCCGCGTTTTTGCGGCTGTTTGTTCACCTCTACCCTTATGGAGGCGCGCGATGAAAAAGGCAATTTTATACTTGGCGGCGTTTGGCGCGCTCGCACTTGGCGTCGCCGGCGACGCCGCCGCGCAGGAGGCGACCGTGCTATTCAGCACGCCGAATCCGGATGTCGTCAGCATCACCGCCGACGGACACCTCATCTACAAAGGCACCGAGTCCGGAACAATGACGGCGACCATTATCGCCGTGGAAGGCACGGTTACCGGCGGCAACTTCACGCCCGCGGGGGCGGCGGCGACCGGGCGGGCTTACATTACTGTGCGGGGGCTGGATTACTGCAGCATCACGCGCGGCTGCTTTGGCGCCTTTGGCTTGAATGATGCGGGCACAACGGCGACAATCCGCGCCCGTCTTGCGACATTGATTGCGATGGACTTGCGCACGGTTACGATGTTCGCCGCATCGGGCGCGAATTTGAACGAGCAAGTGGGCGGGAACCGGGCGGATAACTTTCTGCTTTTTCATTTGGCGATAGCGAACAGGCCGCAGCATGTCGCCGCTTTTGTCAGGGCGGGGGCGAGCGTGAATGCGCTGGACAGCGAACAAAACACGCCGCTGCATTACGCCGCTTCCCGGGGTTCCCGGGCGGCAATAACAATATTGGCGTCGGAAGGGGCGAGCGTGAACGCCGCGGGCGACAACGGCAGAACGCCGCTGCATTTTGCGGCAAGGGGAGTTTTTGGTTATGCGGCGGTGACTGCAATGTCGGTATTGCTGGCGGAGGGCGCAAGCGTAAATGCGGCGGATGATGCCGGCGACGCGCCGCTGCATTATGTCGCCTCGGACGGCAATGCAATTCGCGCATTGCTGGCAGGAGGGGCTAGCGTGAATTTGGCGAACAATGCCGGCAATGCGCCGCTGCATTTGGCTTCCCGTTCCGGCTCTTTCGGTTCCATAAGGCCGCTGACGATACTGCTGACGGCGGGGGCGAGCGTGAATGCAAAAAACAATGCCGGCAGGACGCCTCTGCATTTTGCCGCTTCTCTCAATGCCTTAGGGGCGGCGTCGGTGTTGCTGATATCAAGCGCGAGCGTGAACGCAAAGGACAACGCCGGATTGACACCTCTGCATTTGGCCGCCATTTATAACGCTTCCTCTGACGGCATCGGCACCGTCACCGTCACCACCGCCGCGGGCATATTGTCAATATTGCTGGACGAAAGCGCGAATGTGAATGCGGCGGCAAACAACGGCGACACGCCGCTGGATTTGGCAATCGGGGAGGATGTTACTACGGCCATTTCCTTGTTAATAGAAAATGGCGGAGTTTGCGGAACAAGCACGGATTCCCGCTGCCCGTCGGGTTTGGTGTTGAGTTTTCCCGTTTCGCCGAATGTGGATTTCATAAAAAGAAGCGGCGTAAATCCCACCGCCAGCATTGGCAAACTGCGGGTGGTGCGAAAATCGGACGGCGCGATTTTGATTGCGCTGCAGGGATTGTTTGTCCGGGACAACTCCGCCGAAAGCGGAAACGGCAAACAAATCCGAGTTGTCGGAACAGAGGAGGATTCTGCTCCCGCCGCAGTCGGAACATCCGGCAATGCCGCTCCCGCCGTAGCCGCATTGGTCGCAGGCGGCGGCATTTTCGTTATTCCTTTGTTTGACAACAAGAAAAAAACAAGGTAACGGTTATGCCTCAACCGTCATTCCCGCATTTTTCCCGGAGGCGGGAATCCATCTGGCCGTCATTCCTGCGAAAGCAGGAATCCATAGGGACATTGCTTTTTTCGTTGAGTTTCAGGCGAGGAGGATTCGGCGTTTTTGGTGGGATTGTATGGATTCCTGCTTTCGCAGGAATGACGGGATTGGTTTTTAATTTGCTGGATTCCCGCCTTTTAACAGGGGTGCGGGAATGACGCTATACGGCGACGGCGTTTGGTGCGGGGATGACGGTTAGGTTGTCGTCATTGGAGTATCGGAGTTTGCCGTGCCCGCAGCAGTCCAGCGGTGGTATTTGAGCGTGCCGCCTTCGCGGGAATGATGAGGCCGTGGGGGCGGTGGGGGTTTTGCCGAGTTCGGGGGTTTGCGGTTTTCGGGGGCTTGTATAGATTCCGGCTTTCGCCGGAATGACGGGGGTGGGCGGCGGTATAATCGGGGGGTGGAAAGGCGGAGGGTTGTTGTTGCTACGGGGAATGCGGGGAAGTTGCGGGAGATTCGCGCGGCGCTGGATGGTTGCGGGTTGGAATTGATTTCGCGGGGGGAGCTCGGCATCGGCGGCTGCGCCGAACCGCATTGCACTTTTTTGGAAAACGCGCTGGCGAAGGCGCGGCACTGCGCGCGGGCGGCGCAACTGCCGGCGCTTGCCGACGATTCGGGGCTGGTCGTCGCCGCGCTCGGGGGGGCGCCGGGGGTTTTTT
>JAHRAH010000084.1 GCA_020027345.1 Gammaproteobacteria bacterium
ACCGACAACCGACAACCGACAACCGACAACCGACAACCGACAACCGACAACCGACAACCGACAACCGACAACCGACAACCGACAACCGACAACCGACAACCGACAACCGACCGTTGCTTTGTTTTGACGGTTGCTTTTGCCCCTTTGCTGCTGGCGCTTTGTATTTCCGCAGTCGCCGGCTTGCGCTTTAAATCGCATTGGGGGGCGGCGATGGTTTCTTTTGTTCCGCTTGCGATTATGGTTTTGACCGTTCGCTTTGGATTAAACTATTCGCGGTTTGTCAAGTGCGCCGCAGCCGTTTCCGTTTTTGCCGTTTGCGTTGCGGTTGCGATAAATGTTTTTGCGCCGTTTGCGAGCGGGCGCGGCAAGCGGATACATTATCCGGGCGCGCAAATCGGCGCGGCGGTGGAATCGGAATGGCGGGCGCGGCATCCGCAAAGTCCGCTCGCCGCCGTCGTCGGCGCAAAGCACATCGCATCGCTGGTTTCGTTTTACGCGCCTTCGCGCCCGCGCGCGGTGATAAACGCCGAATGGGGGAGCGCCTTCGGAATCGCGCGCGAACAATTTATAAAAAGCGGCGGCGCAATCGTTTGGATGATTGACAACGGCAAGCGCAAAAACATCCCGCCGCCGGAATACGCCGCGCGCTTTATCGCCGCCGAAAAAGCACACCGCGCCCCGGACATTGTTCTTAAATGGAAAACCCCCGCAAACATTCCGCCCCTGAAAATCGGCATCGCAATCGCGCCGCCGCTTTAATTCTTCCAGTCCTGTCATTCCCGCGAAAGCGGGAATCCAGTTGTTTAGCCGTCCTTGATTCTGGATTCCCGCTTTCGCGGGAATGACAAGAGTTTTTTCTTTTGTTTGCAGCGGCGGGGTATAATGAACGGATGAACGGTGACGGTTTGCCGCCTATTGCGCCGGTTGGCGCGGCAATGACAAAGCCGGGCGTTAGTAATATTGCGGGGGGGGGGCGACTTCCACTTTGCCGGGCGTCGGCATCGGCATGCTCAGCTGGAAAGCGCATGGAATTCTGCGCGCGACTTTGGAAACCTACCGCGCCGCGGGATTGTTCGGGATGGTTAATGACGCGATGGTTTTCTTTAATGAAATCGGCGATGACGACCGCGCCATAGCGGAAGAGTTCGGTTTGCGCGCCGAGGGAAACGAAAAAAATCTTGGCGTCAGGGACGGTATGAAAGCCGTCGCCGAGCGACTGGCGACCGATTATGTGCTGTATTTGGAGAACGATATGCCGCTAGTAAAAAGCGGCGAAGAAGCGAGGCGGCAAATACAACAGGCGGCGGACAATTTGCGGTCGGGCGCGGTTAATTATTACACGCTGAAATACACGCTGCCCGCGACGCGCGATAATCTCGGCGTTTTGCAAAAATACCTGCCCTATCATCCCGCGCCGCAATTGGGCGTTGCCGACAGCGTTTCGCGAAAGTTGCGGCGGCTGCTGCGGCCGGGCAAGGCGGAAAAATTAATCGGCGCGGCGATATTCGCCGATTCGGAGCCGCACCGTCTTTTTCCCGGACACATTGCGCCCCTGCCCGGCGGACATTGGGCGGTGGATTCTTCGGCGGCGAATTGGAGCAATTGGGCGGCAATGTATCCGCGCCGGTGGTTTTTGGACGAGATAGTCCCCTACGCCGAAGCGCACCCGACCTCGCGCCCTCCGGATATTGAAAAACCGCTCAACCGCCGCTGGTGGCGGCGGCAACACTACCGTCTGGGCTTTTGCGCGCAACACGGCTTGTTTGAACACGGTCACGCAACCTTCCCCGCCGACGGCGAAAAAGCGCAGCCGTCCCGGAAATAATTGGCGGCGGCAATGCCGCCGCCATTCGCCGCTGCAGCCCGCTTATTCAAAACCCGAAGGGTAGGAGGCTTCGTTTTTCTCATGCTCAATTTCCCGCCGGATATCCTTCTTAAGGTACTCTTCCATCGTCCGCGCCCACTCCGCAACCGCGGGGTGTTTATGCTCCTTTAATTCGGCGAAAAGGGGCATGTCCTTTTTGAACATTTCCGAAAGCGGACCGACATGTCCTTCAACAGAGCGCCATTTCAACAGAGTGTCCAGCACTTTTACCTTGTCGGGGGCGGCTTCAATTATGCGCCGGGCAAGCGGCGTCCATTCTTTTCTTTCTCCGTCCTTTCCGGGGCGATGCGCTTGCACAACAGCGGCAACGCGGGGGTATCTTTCCCCGGTGTTTTTCTCGCACCAATTGACGACGACATCGTCTTCTATTTGAGAAATCGCGCTCGCAATGGCGGCCAGTCCAAAGCCATAAGAATCTGCTTCTTGGATTAGAAATTCGTCAAGAAATATGGTCGGATGCAGCCGAGTCAGCGAGCGCAACACATTATGAACCTCGCTGCTGTTAATTTTTCCATCGGGGGAGAGCCCGGACACAAGTTTGCGGCACAACGCCTTGCTTGCGTCTTCCGCGCAAGCCCCGCCGAATGAGGAATCAATTACAGACGCCAATTTATAATGCTCCTGTTGGGGAGAGAAATCATTTTGCAGAACGAGGTCCCGGCAGCATTTGACGATGAGCGCGCCGGGAGAGGATTGATAAGTTCGCATGTACAAAATATCAACGGCGGTCTCCATTCCGCCGTCGCGGGATAAAATTGACCGAATTATCTGCACCAATTCGGAATCGCTGAAAATTTCGTGGTATCCCCCGTTCGCCAAATACGAATACCCATAAACGGGCGCCTTGCCAAAATCAATTGACCGTTTGATGCGGTCTACTGCCCCTTCGCGCAAACGCGCGATGACTTCAATACGGGGGTAGGCATGAGAGAGCAAGGGATCTGTAATCGTCCTTTCCAAAATTTTTCCAGCAATCCCGGGTTTCCTTTGGGCGACGGCAGACAAAAATCCTCCCATTGCGGAAAGGTTCGGATTTTCCAGCAAAGGCAATTGCCCGCGAAAGTCCTCCCACATGCGCAAATAATCGCCGCACCCCTCGGCAAGCCCGTTGCCCAATGTAAACAATTCGTGATGAGAAGTTGTCAGCATTATCGGCAGAAGCGCTTTAAAGTCAGTGTCCGAACGAGCGATTTGAGCGCCAATTTCACGGATTTTTTCTTGAATCTGCGCGCGGCCGGCGGCATGCCCGTCCAAATCGGCATAAGACAAGGCAAGGTTCTTGTCGTGGACAAAGAAAAGATTAAACATTTTCCGCGGGTTCTTTGTGTCCAAAGAAAACGCGTTCTTTATCGCAAGCAGACGCGCTCGCCGGTCGGCGGGCATGTCGTCACCGTCAAATCGGATGGTGTGCAAAATGGCCGGGGGCATTTCTTCCCATCCGCTTTGACGGGAGGCGATTTGGATAACGGGGTCCAATTCCGAGTCCAACCCGATACTCCACAACTCCCTAAATCGGTTAGCAAGCAATGTTCTTGTCGCCGAAGCAATATCGGAATTTGACGCCGCCAATTCGGATGTATAATCAATAAACAAAGCAAACCACTCTCGGACGGACTGCTGCCCTTGCTGGATGTAACCAAAATCCCGCGAACGGGCGCCAAAATCGTAATTCCAAATGCTGCTGAGCCGCGGTGTCAGCGTTGCATCAAGGAGATTCTTGCCAAGGGTTTTCTTTTTCGCGCAATCCGACATCATCAATTTTTTGATGAAGTCCAGCCGCTGTTGCGGCGAGGCGAGTGTCCCCGAGTATGAATATTGAAAAAGGGAGCGCAACACTTCGGGCGCTTCATTGTCGCTCCTGCTCCGAGAATCAAGCGGCGCAAGCCGGCACAGCAAGTCGGCGGCACGGTCAAACATGTCGGCGCCATAAGCCAAGCGGCCCAGCAAGCGCTCAAAGCGATGCAGATAAGGGTTTTCCGGGGAGATGATGCTGCCATTGTTCGCTCCGCGTTCAATCGCTTCAAGCGTCAGCGGGGGTAGCACCGGGGCGACGGACTCCAGCATATCCATCGGCAAGTCGTGCGGTTGGTAAGCGCTTAAGTCCAATTGTCTGCCGGGGGTGAACCATTTTCTAACGATACTCTGCGTTTCTCCGCTTTCGTGGAGATATTGCAGCCGCTTCGCAAAAGACAGGAGCAACCGCTCGTTGACGGGCTTTTCAAAGGCCCTGACAATTTCCTCGCAAGAAATTTTTGTTAAGGCGCGAGCGGCAAGCGTGTTGGCAAGGGCATCCGGCAAAACCGCCCGCATAATGTCCCGTTTTTGGATAATGCCGCGTTCTGCCAATGTGGCCGCATCGCGGTATATTTCTTTCGCCGTTTTTCCGGCGAGGGATGCGAGCACAGTTAACTCGCCGTCCTTTTTATTGTGGACGCTGAACGATTTGACCAGCGAGCATACCTCCGCTGTTGTCATTAGCCCGGCATTGGGGCCGTGCTTTTGCCGTAACAATCTTTCGATAAGTTGGTTATCGCGCAAAATCCCAAGATTTTCGCTATTTTTCGCACGGGACAACGGCTCTGCAATAAGCAGCCCCATCCCGGGATTTCCGCCGCACAGTTTTGCAATTTCCATTCTGTTTATTTCGCTGACTTGCGGATAACGCTGCGCCAACAAATCCTCAACCAATCCTTCGGATTGGCTTTTCAATTGAAACACGCCCGTGCCTTCGGGAATGTCGTCGCGGACATCCAAATCAACCGTGATGAGTTTGACGGGGCTGTTCTTGCGGCAACATACATTCGCCAGTTGACGGTGCATATCCCTGCCGCAGTTATCGGCAATTAGCACGGTGGGTTTATTTAGTGCGGCAAGAATGCGGGCGAAAATGACCGGCGGTGGCGTGATGTCGGATTGAATGTTGGCATAAACCGCCTCGTATTTGTTCAAGGGCTCTTTTTCCCCTATTTTGGAGTCAAAAAGCGCCTGAACCATCCGGGTTTTTCCCATGCCGGAAAGCCCGACAATGCGCACGGCTGAGCCGCTTTCCCGCGCTTTCGTCCGGATGATGTCAATTCCTTTGTCAATAGGAATGACGGTTTTGTCCTCCGAATTCCGGTCAATCAAATAAACCAAATTGTCGGTACGATAATCGCTTTCGCCGTTTTGAGACCGCGGGTCGGACCAATTGCCGTAGGGCAACCAGCCAACCCTGACATTTCCCGTTTTGGCATGTATCCATAATGCCATGTGCGGATAGTAGCGAACCCATTGGGCGATACGCCCGCCGTCATAAAAATCCAAGATGGTATCTGCGCCTTTAATTGTTTTATCCTCGTCCACGATTTCCGCCATCTGCCGCTTCCGCTCCCGGATGTCAGTGTCGTTCAGCGATTCTTTGCCGCTGACAAAGAGGTATGCGCCGCCGGATTGGAGCGTGTCGGCGATGGCTTGCCGTAGCCGATTGGAAGCCCCATGCATTTCTTGCGCTATTTTGCCCTTGCCCTGCCGCAAGTCGCTTTGCTTGATTTGAAAAATCGTATTTTTTTGCGGGATGAAACCGCTCAAGCCGGGCTGGTTATTAACCCGGACATCAACCCCGCCATCGGGCTTGTAAATATTGATGCTGTAAATCGCGTCTTTCAACGGCATCCCGCTGGCAACCAGCTCCGCCTCGCAGAGTCGCCCGACCAATTCCTGCAAATTGCCCGGGGACAGTTTGCCGATGTCTTTGCTCGTTATGTCAAGGATGTGCACACTTTCGCTCATTTGGACATTATACCACATTTGCCCCGGCAGGGGTGGCAGACGGTGACGGTTCGGAATTTTTCGTCGCCTCCCTTGCTATTTTCGCGACTTTCTGGGGGCAATGACACGGTTAGTTTGCTGGATTCCCGCTTTTTAACAGGAGTGCGGGAATGACGCTGCGGGGGTGATGATTTTTGTGCTGCGCCCCTTTTGGGGCTTGGTTTTTTTTGTGGGCGGATTCACAGGGCGTTGCCCTGCGCTAAGGTTCGTTTGGGGATGCGCTGCTGGCGTATGAGGAGAGCGGGAAGGCGCCGTTGGTTGTCGTTTACGGTCGGGCGAGCGCGCGGGACCGGGAGCGGATGCGGGCGGCGGATGATTTTTTGCGGCGGGTTGTCGGCCGGGGTTCGCGGGTGTGCTTGTTGACGGCGCGCGCCGACGGTTCGGGGGAGTTGCGCGAGTTGCGGCGTTAATCGGCGGTTTCGTTGCCGTTTGGAAAACGGGGGCGGTTGTGTTATAATATTTGCGTCGTCAGAAGTCGCGGGCAGCGGTGACGCCCCGAGCGCTCTTCTTTTGTGTATTTGTTTTTGCAAGTCCTTTCGGAAAGCATTTGCGTGACACGGCTTCTGGCGATATTTTTTTTTGACGATGAAGGGAAAGCGGGAAAACATCAAGGTTGCGCCGCCCCTGTCGGGGCTTTAATTTGCTGGGTTCCCGCTTTTTGGGGGAGTGCGGGAACGACGGGGGGGCGGGTTCCTGCTTTTTGGCGGGGTGCGGGAATGACGGTTATTGGTTTGCCGGATTTTCGCTTTTTGGGGGGTGTTTTCGGCGTGGACGCCAGGGGGTATGCGTTCCCACGCTGGAGCGTGGGAACGAGGCCCGGTTTTCCCGGTGTTTGCTGGGTTCCCGCTTTTTGGTGGGGGGCGGGAACGACGGGGTGGGGGTGCGGCGGGGGTTTTTATGGGCGGGGGCGGGGGGAAGCGTTTTTTGCGAGTTGGTTGGCGTGGCGTTCGCGTTGGATTTTTTCGCCCGCTTTGCAGGGTAAAACAATGTTCGCATGCCATTCGTTGCCCGGTTGCGGCGACGCGCGCACTGTTCTTCCGGATTCGGATGCGTCGGCGACCGGCAATTCGGCCCAGCCGTAAAAGCGGCGGTTTTCGCCCCGCCGTTTTGCGTCGCTGTCGCATATCTTCGCGATTGTTTTGTCCGGCGCGATGTTCAGAATATGCACGGATATTTCCACCGGGCTTTTGCTGTTAATAAAAACGGTTTGGCTCACTTCTCCTTTCAGCGCGCGCTTCCAATCCCTGCTTTGGAAAACGGCGCGGCCGACGCAGCCGCCGCGGAGCGTTTCTCCGGGGGCGAATTGTTTTGTCACTTTGGCATTTCCCGGATTGCGCCGATGACGCCGGCGACGGGGAGGTCGCCCGCCGATTGATAGTGGCTTTCGCGTTCATGCCCGTCGGGGCGGCTGACATAGAAGGACGCGCCGCCGTTGGCGCGGCAGTACACGCTGACGCGCCAGCCCCTGCCGCCGGAGGAAAAAACGATTACATCGCCGTCCTCCCAAAGCGACACGGCGTAGTCGCGCGGCAGTTTTCGGGCGAGTTGCCGCAGCAGAATGTCGGCGGTCTTTTTTGCCGCCGACGAGGGCGGCGGCATTTCTTCCTCCGCCGCATAGCCGTCCAATTCGGCAAGTTCCCCGCGCGCCGCGGCAAGGCATTTTTCCGCTTTGGTTTCGCGCGTGCGTTCCGCTGTCCGCGGGGTTGTCGGCTGTTCGGCGCTTCTCATTTTGTTGGGGAATATATCACATTGCGGGAGTTGGTTGGTTCCCCCCCCAGCCCCCCCCATCGGAGATGGGCGGGGGGGGATGCGGGGGTTAAAAAAAGTTGAATTAGTTGACTTTTTTGGGGTGGGGGGTTTATAATGGGGGACTACGGTATGCCTACGGTGAATCAGTTGACGCGAAAACCGCGGCGGGCGCGGCGGGTGAAATCCGCCTCGCCGGCTTTGCAGAACTGCCCGCAGCGGCGCGGGGTCTGCCTGCGCGTCTATACGACTACGCCGAAAAAGCCGAACTCGGCGCTGCGGAAGGCGGCGCGGGTGCGGCTGACGAACGGTTACGAAATCACGACCTACATCGGCGGCGAGGGGCACAACCTGCAGGAGCATTCGGTCGTTTTGGTGCGCGGGGGGCGGGTGAAGGACTTGCCGGGGGTGCGTTACCATGTGGTGCGCGGGGCTTTGGACACGGCGGGGGTGGACAAACGCCGGCAGGGGCGTTCCAAGTACGGCGCGAAACGCCCCAAGGCGAACTGAGTTTGCGCCCGCCGAGGAATTATTCGCCGTGTCCCGCCGCCGCTCGCCCGCAAAGCGCAAGATAACGCCCGACCCGCGCTACGGCAGCGAGCGGGCGTCCAAGTTTATCAATGTGATTATGACGCGGGGGAAGAAGTCCGTCGCCGAGCGCATCGTCTACGGGGCGATGGGCGAAATCAGCGAGAAAACCGGGCGGAATCCGGTGGAGGTTTTGGAAGAGGCGATTGAGAAGGTGCGCCCGCAGGTGGAGGTCAAAAGCCGCCGCGTGGGGGGGGCTAACTATCAGGTGCCGGTGGAGGTTCGCTATGAGCGGGGTGTTGCGCTGGCGATGCGGTGGTTGCGGGTGGCCATGCGCGCGGGGCGGGGGAAGTCCACTTCGCGGAATTTGGCTAATGAACTTTTGGATGCTTCCGCCGGGCGGGGGACTGCTGTTAAAAAGCGCGAGGACACGCATAAGATGGCGGCTGCCAATCGGGCGTTTTCGCACTTTCGGATTTAGGGGGGGGACGGTTGTGGTTTTGGTTTTGGCGGTTTTTGGGGTTGCCCCCCCCCCGCCCCCCCCATCGGAGATGGGGGGGGGGTTGATTGGATTCCTGTCGGGGATGGGGGGGTTGATTTGTTTTGAGGGGGAGGCCACCCCCCCGGAGTTTGCCGTTCCCATCTGGCGATGGGGACGGCAAACTCCGACCCCCCCCCGCAAGCGGCGGGGGGTAAAGAATTGGAGCGGGCGGGGACGCCTGCTGTTGTTGGTTGCGTTACACCTCTGGAGAGGTGTAACGAGGCCGGGGGTTTTTGGGGTTTCCCCCCCGCCCCCCCCATCGGAGATGGGGGGGGGGTTGATTGGATTCCTGTCGGGGGGTGTGTGATGGGGAGGGTTACGCCGATTGAGCGGTATCGGAACATCGGGATCATGGCGCATATTGACGCCGGGAAGACGACTACTACGGAACGGATTTTGTTTTACACGGGGATCTCGCACAAGCTGGGCGAGGTTCACGAGGGGACTGCCGTGATGGACTGGATGGAGCAGGAGCAGGAGCGGGGGATTACGATTACCTCGGCGGCGACGACCTGCTTTTGGAAAGGGATGGCGCGGGATCTGCCCGACCACCGCATCAACATCATAGACACGCCGGGGCATGTGGACTTCACGATAGAAGTGGAGCGTTCGCTGCGGGTGTTGGACGGGGCGGTTGCGGTGTTTTGTTCGGTGGGGGGCGTTCAGCCGCAGTCGGAGACGGTGTGGCGGCAGGCGAACAAGTACGGCGTTCCGCGGGTGGCGTTTGTGAACAAGATGGACCGCGTCGGGGCGGACTTTCACAAAGTGCGGCGGGAGATTTCGGAGCGGCTGGGCGCTTTTCCGGTGCCGGTGCAGCTGCCGGTGGGTGCGGAGGAGAATTTTCGCGGGGTGGTGGATTTGGTCGGGATGCGGGCGGTGTATTGGAGCGCGGAGAACATGGGCGCGAATTTTGACGCCGGGGAGATTCCGGCGGAGCTGATGGCGGAAGCGCGCGAATGGCGCGAGAAACTGCTGGAAGCGGCGGCGGAAGCGAACGAGGAACTGATGGAGAAGTATCTCGCCGACGGCGACCTGACGGCGGAGGAGATTCGGCGGGGGTTGCGGCAGCGGACGATTGCGAATGAGGTTGTCCCCCTGCTTTGCGGTTCGGCCTTTAAGAACAAGGGGGTGCAGGCGCTGCTGGACGGGGTTGTGCATTTTCTGCCTTCGCCGAGCGATTTGCCGCCGGTGCAGGGGATGTCGCTAAACGGCGGCGGGCGCGGCGGCGACGGCAAGGGCGAAGCGGCGGAGCGGCGGGCGGACGACGACGAGAAGATTACGGGGTTGATATTCAAGGTGGCGACGGATCCGTATGTGGGGCAGTTGTCGTTTTTTCGTTTGTATTCGGGGACGCTGCATTCGGGGACGACCGTGCTGAACGCATCGCGGCGGAAGAAAGAGCGCATCGGGCGGATTTTGCAGATGCATGCGAACAGCCGCGAGGACATTAAAGAGGTGCGTGCGGGGGACATTGCGGCGGCGGTGGGGCTGAAAGAGGGCGTTACCGGGGAGACGATTTGCGCGCCGGAGAGTCCGATTTTGCTGGAAAAGATGACCTTTCCGGAGCCGGTGATACATGTTGCGGTGGAGCCCATATCCAAGGTGGACCAGGAGAAGATGTCGCTGGCGCTGGGGCGGCTGGCGCAGGAGGATCCTTCGTTTCGCGTGCGCAGCGACGAGGAAAGCGGGCAGACGATTATCTCCGGGATGGGGGAGCTGCATTTGGAAATCATCGTGGACCGGATGAAGCGGGAGTTCAATGTTTCGGCGAATGTCGGCAAGCCGCAGGTGGCGTACCGGGAGGCGGTGAAGCGCGAGTCGGAAGCGGAGGGGAAATATATTAAGCAGACCGGCGGGCGCGGGCAATACGGGCATGTGTGGATTAAGATGGGACCGTTGGAGCGCGGGGGCGGCTTTGAGTTTGTGGACAAAATCAAGGGGGGGTCGATTCCGAAGGAATACATTCCGGCGGTGGAGAAGGGCTTGAAGGATTCCATGCAGTCGGGGGTGGTTGCGGGCTACAAGGTTGTGGATTTGCGGATAACGCTGTTTGACGGCTCGTTTCACGATGTGGATTCCAGCGAGCAGGCGTTTCGGATGGCGGCGTCGTTTGCTTTTAAGGAGGCGATGCGGGCGGCGCAGCCGGTGCTGATGGAGCCGCTGATGAAGGTGGAAGTGGAGACGCCCTCGGAAAAGATGGGGGATGTGATGGGGGACTTGAATTCGCGGCGGGGAGTGATCCACGGGATGCGGGATATCGTCGGGGGGGCGAAGGCGATAGATGCGGATGTTCCGCTGTCGGAGTTGTTTGGGTATGCTACGCAGCTGCGTTCGCTGACGCAGGGGCGGGCTACTTATCATATGGAGTTTAATCGGTATTCGGAGGTGCCGGCTACTGTTGCTGCGGAAGTTATTAAGGGGAGGCAGGGGTGACTCTTCATTGTTGTCATTCCTGCGAAAGCGGGAATCCGGGATTGGGCGCGGGGTTGATGGCGACGCCGGCGATGGGGCTGATGCCGGCGACGGTGCTGGATTCCCGCTTTCGCGGGAATGACAAGGTTTTGGGGGTTTTTGGGGTTTCCCCCCCCCCGCCCCCCCCATCGGAGATGGGGGGGGGTTTAATTTGATTCCCATCGGCGGAGATGGGGGGGGTGATTTGTTTTTTTTGGGGGAGGCCACCCCCCCGGAGTTTGCCATCCCCATCTGGCGATGTGGACGGCAAACTCCGACCCCCCCCCG
>JAHRAH010000096.1 GCA_020027345.1 Gammaproteobacteria bacterium
GGAGAATCGGCGGGACAATCTTCCTCGTCTGGGCGGCCCTCTCAGCGCTGGCGGCCTTCTTTGAATTCCTCCGCCGCGCCGGCGACCACGACGCCGCCACAGCCCTACTCCTCGCGCTTTTGGCGACGCCGCGGCTGGCTATGGAAACCGCATTTTTTGCCTGCGCCATCGGCAGCGCCGCCGCCCTCAGGCGCGCCGACGACAGCCACGAATTGCCGGTGTTGCGAGTGTCCGGCTTGTCCATGGCGGCGGTCGCGCTCTTTGCCGCCGCCTGCGCCGCACCCGTCGCGCTGCTTTACGGCATCGCCAGCGAAACGCTCATCGCCCCCGGGCGCGCCGTCGCCCGCGCCGTGCGCGAGGAAGGCGTCGCCGGGCGCAATGTCTGGCTGCGCGACGGCGGCGATTTCGTGCGCATCGGCGAAGTCATCGGCGGCAACCTGCTGCGCGATGTCGTTCTCTACCGCACCGACGGCGCGCGCATCACTTCCATCGTCAGCGCCGGCGGCGGCGAAAAAACCGAAGGCGGCTGGCTGCTCTTCGCCGGCGAAGCCGCGCGCCCGGGCGGCGGCGAAGTGCTGCGCGAGCGTTTTGACCGCCGACTCCTGCCGCTGAAAGTGGACGCCCGCTCGCTCTCGGCCCTCAACGAACGCCCGCGCGATATGTCCATAAGCGGCTTGGCGCGGGCGAGCGCCGCCTTGCGCGATTCCGGGCAGAACGCGGCAAAATTCACCGGCGCGCTCTGGGCGCGGCTGGCGGGAATTCCCGCCCTCGCCCTTTTGGCTGCGAGCGCCGTTTGGATGCTGCACCGCCGCCGCCGTCTTTCGGCCCCGCCCGCCGCCCTGGGCGCGGCCGCCATCAGCGGCGCCTACTACTTCGGCAAACAAATGTCCGCCCAAGCCGCCGTCCTCTGGCAAACCCCCGCCCTGAACCTGCTCCCCCTCTTGGCCCTAACCGCCGCCATCCTATACTCCCTAAGCCGCCACCGAAATTTCTAAACAAATCCTCGTAACCCTCGTTCCCACGCTCCGGCGGGGCTAAGTGTCATTTCGTGTTGTTTTTGCTTTTCGGATTTTCAAGCAGGGAAAGGGGTTGCGGGGCGTTTTGGCGGTAGATTATTAAACTGTTTTGATAATCGGAGAAAAAATGAGCAAAAAAACACTGCTCGCAGTGCGGGCGAAGCATGCGCAAATACGGCAAAACGGCTGCCGGCAAGCAGCGGTGGTCTTGCCCTGTTTGCCGCGTCAGCGCCACTCGCCGGCGCCCCGATGTGCGGCGAGGGCAATGGCGCAGGGCGTTTTGGCGCTGGCTGGACGACAGCCGGAAAATGCGGAGCATCGCCGCCGATTTGCGCGTGTCGCGCAGCACTTTGTACCGGCGCTTTTGCGTCTTTCTGGACAACATCCCCGCCGCGCCGCCGCCGTCGCCGGCGGATTGCTTGTTGTTGGACGGCTTCTGGCTGCGCGGCGGCCAGCCCGAAGTCGTCCTCATCGCATCGCAAAAAGGCGAGGTGCTGTCCTTCGCTTTCGCCGCCGCGGAAAGCCGCAAAGCGTGGGGGGACTTTATCGCAATGCTGCCGCCGCCGCGGCTGGTCGTCACCGACGGACACCCGGCATTGCTGCATGCCGTCGCCGCGCAGTGGGCGCACATCCCGCGCCAGCGCTGCCTCCGGCACATTTCCGAAGAAGTGCGCAAGAAGTTGTGGGGACGCCGCGACAACGCCGGGCGCGAACTGGAAGAACTGCGCGAAGACCTGTTTGCGGTGCGAAACAAGCAACAGCGGCAACGCTGGCTGGCGCGCTTCGCCCGCTGGCAAAAGCGGCATGCGGAAGTGTTGGAGGAACGCGTGGCGCGCACCGACCGCATCGGGCGCGTCTATCACCGTTACGCGCATCCGCGCCTGCGCGCCGCCCGCGCGCATTTGCGCAACGCCTTGCCGGTGATGTTTTGTTACCTCTCCCGCCCCGGCGCGGCGCACACAACGAACCATTTGGAAGGCGGAATCAACAGCGGCTTGCGCGAGTTGCTACACACCCACCGCGGCCTGTCCCGCCGCCGCCAAAAAGCCCTCATCGCCCACTTCCTCCTCTCCAAATGCGAGCAAAAAAACAACACGAAATGACACTTAGCCCCTCC
>JAHRAH010000101.1 GCA_020027345.1 Gammaproteobacteria bacterium
TCCACAACCGTCTCGCGGCGGTTACGGCGCTGATAGCCGCCGGGGGGAGCGTCAATATCAAAAAGGACGACGGCAACACTCCCCTGCACTTCGCCGTCTTTCGCAATCACCGCAATGTCGTAACGGCAATTTTGGATGTCGCCGATGTGAGCGTGAACCTGACGACCAACGGCGGCGACACTGCGCTGGACATCGCCGTAGCCGGCAACCGCACGCAAATCATCGCCGATTTGATAGCGGCGGGGGGACAGTGCATCGCGCAATCCGGCCCGCCCTGCCCTTCGCCGATTGACGGGCTGGGCTTTCCGACTTTGAACTTGAACGCAAACACCGCTTTTGTCATTCGCGGCGGCGCGCTGAGCGCTCCCGGATTCGTCGGCACCGTCGGCTTTACCGTGGAAGCGGGCGCGAGCGTGCAACTCTTTGCCGCCCCCGGCGCCTTGCTGCGGCTGGACGAGAGCGGCGCGCTTTTTTATCGGGGGACGCAAGCGGGGCAGCAGAACGGGACGCTCTTTGCCGTCAAGGGCGCGGTCGTCGGCGGCGACTTCACCCCGGCGCAGCCGGGGACGGCTTCGGTGCCGCTGGTCATAAACGCCCTCGCCTCTTGCAGTATTCGGGACGGTTGCGGCGCTTTCGGTTTGCAGGGAGCGACTTCGCTGGACGACCGCGTCGCCGCTTTGGTGGCGATGGAATTGCGCACGGTGACGATGTATGCGGCGTCGGGAGCGGATTTGAGCGAGACGCTGGGGAATAATGACACCGACCCTCTCGCCCTCCGGTTGGCGCTGGCGTTTAAGACGGCGCATCTTTCCATCTTTCGCGCTTACGGCGGGGATTTGAATGCGGGACAGTTTTCGGGGTTGCGCCTGCTCGCGCAAGGGGCGGACACCAACATACGGGCGATGGGCGCGCTGATTTCGGCGGGCGCGGATGTGGACGAACTCAGCGACGGTTTTGCGCCTTTGCATCGCGCGGCGAACGACGGGCGGGTGACGGCGGCGAGTGTTTTGATTGCGGCGGGGGCGAATGTCAATGTTACGCACGGCTTTGAGTGGACGCCGCTTTTCTTTGCCGCCAGCCGCGGGAATGCTGCGCTGGTGAGCGTTCTGCTGGCGGCGGACGGCATATCCGTCAACGCGCGTTCCAAAGTGGGGAGGACACCGTTGCACTGGGCGGCGCGCAACGACCGTCTGGCAGTTGCGGCGACGCTGATAGAACAGGGCGCGGGGGTCAATCTGGCGAGCGACCCCGGCATCACGCCGCTGGACGACGCGCTGGAACAAAACCGCCCGAATCTGGTGGCGCTGCTGCTCTCGCACGGCGCGCGCTGCGTAACGCGGACGGACGCGCAATGCCCGGCGGTCGCCGGGTTGGGCTTGCCGACTTTGCATGCGAACGCGAATTTGACCTTTGTCGTGCGCGGCGGCGCGCTGACGGCAAACGGATTTATCGGCACGGTAACGGCGACGGCCGAAGTTGGAGCGAGTTTGCGCTTTGCCGCAGAAACCACTGATTTACTGGAACTTTCCGCAGGCGACGGTTCGGGCGCGCTCTTCTTCAAAGGGACGGAGGCGGGGGAGAAAATCGGCACGGTCTTGGCCATCAACGAGGCCGGCAACGGCGGCGCGACCAGGGGATTCTTCACCTTGCAGGCGCTGGCTTCCTGCGGGATTGGCGGCGGCTGCGCGGCTTTCGGTTTGGAGAATCTGAACACTCCGGCGGCGCGGCTGGCGTATTTGATAACGATGGGACTGCGGACGGTGACTATGTTTGCGGCATCGGGCGCGGATTTGACGGGGACTGTTGGCGACGAGCCGCTGCTTTACCATCTGGCGACCGCCGACGCTGCGGCGCGGGTTTCGGTGTTGACTTTCTTCGGCGCGGATGTTGACGCGGGGGACAGCGACGGCAACACTCCCCTGCACTTCGCCGCCCGGCGCGACCAGACGGCGGCGATGACACTGTTGCTTTCCGCCGGGGCGGAGATAAACGCGCGCAACAACGGCGGCGGGACGCCAATGCACGATGCGGCAAGCAACAACAACTCCGGGGCGGCGGCTTCGCTTTTGGCGACACTGGGCGCGAGTGTGAACGCGCAAGACAACCGCGGCGTCGCGCCCCTGCATATCGCGGCGCGGGGGTATTTCTGGGCGAACCCGATACCGGCGCTGATTGCGGCGGGGGCGAATGTGGACATCAAGGACAACGCCGGGCGCACTCCCCTCCACGACGCCGCCAATATCGCCAATGTCGGCAGGGAGGCGGCGGTGAACCTCCTGATTGCGGCGGGGGCGAATGTGAACACGCGCGACAACGGCAACAGCACGCCGCTGCACGGCGCAGTCAACCACAACTATGCGCCGGTGGCGTTTACGCTCATCCGCGAAGGCGCAAGCGTGAACTTGCAAAACAACAACGGCGAAACGGCGCTGCACTTCGCCGCCGTGCGCAACAACACGGGGATTATCCAATCGCTCATCGCCGCCGACGCCAGCGTGAACATCGGGCATGTGGGCGGCGCGACGCCGCTGCACTTCGCCGCCTTCTTCGGCGGGAGCGAGGCGGCTTCGGCGCTGCTCGGAGCGGATGCGAGCGTAAACGCAAAGAGGAGCGACAACGGCGACGCGCCGTTGCATGTCGCGGCCGACCGCAATCATCTGGATGTCGTTACGGTGCTGCTGACGGCTTCGGGCGTGAGCGTCAACGCGACCAACAACGCCGGCAACACTCCGCTGGACATCGCCGTAGCCGGCAACCGCGCGGAAATAATAGCGTCCCTGATAGCGGCGGGGGGACAGTGCGCCGCGCAATCCGGCGGGCAATGCCCGCCGCCGATTGCGGGGCTGGGCTTTCCGACTTTGAACGCGAATCCGAACAGTGCCTTTGTCGTGCGCGGCGGCGCGCTGACTTCGCCCGGATTTGTCGGCACCATTCGCGCGACGGCGGAGACGGGCGCGAGTGTGCGTTATTTTGCCACTCCCGACAGTGTGCTGCGAGTGGCGGCGGACAACAGCGGCGCGCTTTTCTTCCGGGGGACGCAAGCCGGGGAGCATACCGGCAGCATCTACGCCATTAAGGGTTCGGTCGTCGCCGGGAATTATGCGGCGGCGGAACCGGGGACGATAGCGCAACCCTTCATCGTGAACGCCCTCGCCTCTTGCAGTATTCGGGACGGTTGCGGCGCTTTTGGTTTGCAGGGGGCGGCTTCGCTGGACGACCGCGTCGCCGCTTTGGTGGCGATGGAATTGCGCACGGTTACGATGTATGCGGCGTCGGGGGCGGATTTGAGCGAGACGCTGGGGAATAATGACACCGACCCCCTCGCCTACCGTTTGGCGCTGGGGTTGCGGACGGCGCATCTTTCCATTTTTCGGCGGTATGGCGGGGATTTGAATGCGGGGCGGTTTTCGGGGTTGCGGTTGCTGGCGCAGGATGCGGAGACGAATGTGGGGGCGATGGGGGCGTTGATTGCGGCGGGGGCGGATTTGAATGAACTGAGCGACGGTTTTGCTCCGCTGCATCGTGCGGCGAATGACGGGCGGGTGACGGCGGCGAGTGTTTTGCTGGCGGCGGGGGCGGATGTCAATGTTACGCACGGCTTTGAATGGACTCCGCTTTTCTTTGCGGCTAATCGCGGGAATGTGGATTTGGCGAATTTGCTGGCGACTGCGAGCGGGGTGAGTATTAATGCGCGTTCCAAAGTGGGGAGGACTCCGCTGCACTGGGCGGCGCGCGCTAATCAACTGGCGATTGCGGCGACATTGATAGAACAAGGGGCGGGGGTTAATCTGGCGGGGAATACCGGCATCACTCCGCTGGATGACGCGCTGGAACAAAACCGCCCGAATCTGGTGGCACTGCTGCTCTCGCACGGCGCGAGGTGCGTAACGCGGTCGGATTCCGAATGTCCGGC
>JAHRAH010000102.1 GCA_020027345.1 Gammaproteobacteria bacterium
TTAGCGGGACGGTTACTACGCGGATTGTTTCGGAGGGGACTCTTGCTTTGTTTGCGGCGGTGGGCGGGGTTTTGCCTTATAGTTATTCGGCGGTTTCTAATTTGCCGACTGGTGTTTCGCTTGCGGCGGATGGGCGATTGCATTTGACTTCGGCTATTGATTTGCCGGTTGCGGTTTCGGTTACTGTTGCCGCAAACGATTCGCAAAGTCCGGCGGCGCGGGGGACTTCGGCGGTGACTGTTGTTTTTGTTAATCCGCCGGAGTTGACTTTGGATATTGCGCGGGGTGCGGGGTTGATTGTTTCGGGGATGACTCTTACTGCGGCGACTGTTTCCGCTTCCGGCGGGCATTTGAATTCGGGCGGGGAGTATTCTTATCGTTTGCAGAGCGGGGGAGTTGCTGCGGCGGCGGGGGTTAATGCGGACGGGGTTGTTACGGTTTCGGCGGGGGTTGTCGGGTTTCTTACGGCTACTGTTATTGCGGATGACAATCATTTGAATACGGCGCCGGGGACTGTTTTTGTTACGGTTCGGGTGATTGATTCTTTTGCTTTGGGGGCGAGCGGGGTTAGCGGGACTGTTACTACTCGGATTGTTTCGTCGGGGACTCTTGCTTTGTTTGCGGCGGTGGGCGGGGTTTTGCCTTATAGTTATTCGGCGCTTTCTAATTTGCCGACTGGTGTTTCTTTGGCTGATGACGGGCGATTGCATTTGACTTCGGCGATTGCTTTGCCGGTTGCGGTTTCGGTTACTGTTGCGGGGAATGATTCGCAAACTCCTTCGGCGCGGGGGACTTCGGCGGTTACTGTTGTTTTTGTTAATCCGCCGGAGCTGACTTTGGATATTCGCCGGGGGGCGGCTTTGATTGTTTCGGGGATGACTCTTACTGCGGCTACTGTTTCGGCTTCGGGCGGGTATTTGAATTCGGGGGGGGAGTATTCTTACCGATTGGAAAGCGGGGGAGTTGCGGCGGCGGCGGGGGTTAATGCGGACGGGGTTGTTACTGTTTCGGCGGGGGTTGTTGTCGGGTTTCTTACGGCTACTGTTATTGCGGATGATGATCATGCGAATACATCGCCGGGGACTGTTTTTGTTACGGTGCGGGTGATTGATTCTTTTGCTTTGGAAGCGAGCGGGGTTAGCGGGACGGTTACTACTCGGATTGTTTCGGGGGGGACTCTTGCTTTGTTTGCGGCGGTGGGCGGGGTTTTGCCTTATAGTTATTCGGCGGTTTCTTCTTTGCCGGCGGGGGTTTCGCTTGCGGATGACGGTCGGCTGCATTTGACTTCGGCTATTGCATTGCCGGTTTCGGTATCGGTTACTGTTGCGGGGAGTGATTCGCAAAGTCCTTCGGCTCGGGGGACTTCGGCGGTTACTGTTGTTTTTGTTAATCCGCCCGCTTTGACTTTGGACATTCGCCGGGGTGCCGCTTTGATTGTTTCGGGGATGACTCTTACTGCGGCTACTGTTTCCGCATCCGGCGGGTATTTGAATTCGGGGGTGGACTATTCTTATCGTTTGGAGAGTGACGGGGTGTTGGCAAATGCGGGGGTTAATTTGGACGGGGTTGTTACTGTTTCGGCGGGGGTTGTTGTTGGCACGCTTACGGCGACTATTATTGCGGATGACAATCATTTGAATACGGCGCCGGGGACGGTTTTTGTTACGGTTCGGGTGATTGATTCTTTTGCTCTCGGCGCGAGTGATATTAGCGGGACGGTTACTACTCGGATTGTTTCGGAGGGGACTCTTGCGCTGTTTGCGGCGGTGGGCGGGGTTTTGCCTTACGATTATTCGGCGATTTCTTCTTTGCCTGCGGTTATTTCTTTGGCGACGGACGGGCGATTGCATTTGACTTCGGCGATGGATAATCCGCGGACGGTGTCGGTAACCGTTGCGGCAAATGATTCGCAAACTCCGCAAGCGCGGGGGACTGCGGCGGTTACAATTATTTTCGCCGACCCGCCGGATTTGACGCTTTCCATCAATCGCGGTGCGAATTTAATTCTTGCGGGGACGACTCTGACGGCGGCGACAGTTTCGGTTTTGGGCGGATTTATAAACGAGGACGGGGACTATTCCTACCGTTTGGAAAGTAACGGGGTTTTGGCGGCGGCGGGAGTGCAAGCGGACGGAGTTGTTACCGTTTCGGCGGGAGCGGTTGTCGGTTTTCTTACGGCGACTATAATTGCCGATGACAATCACGCGAATACCGCCCCGGCGACGGTGTTTTTGACGGCGCGGATAATCAATGATTTCATTCTCGCCGCAAACAACATAAGCGCGACAATAACTACGCGGATTCTTTCCGCCGCAACTTTGGCGCAATTTTCCGCAATAGGCGGATTGCAGCCGCACGATTATGCCGCAGTGTCCCCCTTGCCCGCGGGGATTTCCTTGGCGGCGGGGGGACTGTTGCTTTTGACTTCGGCGATTGACAATCCGCAAACAGTATCGGTAACCGTCTCGGCAAACGATTCGCAAACTCCGCAAGCGCGGGCGACGGTTGCGGTTACTGTTATTTTCGCCGACCCTTCGCCTGTCGCAATTAATATTAACCTCGGCGCGGCGGGGATTCTTGCCGGGGCGACTTTGACGGCGGCGACTATTTCGGTTTCGGGCGGACATTTGGACGAGGGCGGCGAGTATTCCCGTCGTTTGGAAATCGGCGGCGCGGCGGCAAACGCCGGAATAAACGCGGACGGCGCCGTCACCATTTCGGCGGGGACTGCCGCGGGATATGTGACGGCAACGATAATCGCCGACGACAATCACGCAAACACCGCGCCGGCCACCGCATTTTTGACGGCGCGGATCATCAACATATTCGCAATCGCAGCGGATAATACAAGCGCGACAATAACTACGCGGATTCTTTCCGCGGCGACATTGGCGCAGTTTTCCGCAATAGGAGGATTGCTTCCGCATGATTATTCCGCAGTGTCCCCCCTGCCCGCGGGGATTTCTTTGACGGGGGGACTGTTGCTTTTGACTTCGGCGATTAACAATCCGCAAACAACATCCATAACCGTCGCGGCAAACGATTCGCAAAACCCGCCGAAACAGGCGACGGCTGCGATTACAATTATTTTCGCCGACCCTTCGCCTGTCACAATTAATATTACCCGGGGCGTAACGGTTGTTCTTTCCGGCTTGACGGCGACGGCGGCGACGGTTTCCGCTTCGGGCGGGCATTTGGACGAGGGCGGCGAGTATTCTTATCGTTTGGAAGTCGGCGGGGTTTTGGCGGCGGCGGCAATTCATTCGGGCGGCGTTCTCGCAATTTCGGCGGGGACTGTTGCGGGACATTTGACGGCGACCGTCGTCGCCGACGACAATCACGCAAACACTTCGCCGGCGACGGCGTTTTTGACGGTTCGGATAATCAATTCTTTCGCGCTTTCCGCAAACGGGATACGCGCGACGGTCACGACGCGCATTGCAAGCGCGGCGACATTGGCGAGTTTTGCCGCCGCGGGGGGGATTTCGCCTTACGGTTACGCGGCGGTTTCGCCTTTGCCCGCGGGGATTTCTTTGGCGGCGGGGGGACTCTTGCTTTTGACTTCGGCGATTGACAATGCGCAAACGGTTTCGGCGACAGTCGCGGCAAACGATTCGCAAAACCCGCCGCGGCGGGCGACTGCGGCGGTTGTTATTGTTTTCGCCGACCCGCCGGATTTGACTCTGACAATACATCGCGGCGCGAGTTTGATTGTTTCCGGCGCGAAGAAAACGGCGGCGACGGTTTCGGTTTCAGGCGGATTTTTAACTGCGGGCGGCGAGTATTCCCGGCGGCTGCAAAGCGGCGGAGTTTCGGCGGCGGCGGGAATAGATGCGAATGGCGTCGTTACCGTTTCGGCGCAAACTGCTGGACATTGGACGGCGACAATAATCGCCGATGACAATCACGCGAACACTTCTCCGGCGACGGCCTTTTTGACGGCGCGCTTTAACATTTCGCTTTTTGCTCCGGGCGCGACGATAACGGTCACCGCCGGAGTTTCGCTTTCGTTAACGGCGACAGTGACTTTGCAAAGCGAAGGCGGATTAAAACCCGTCGGGGGAAATTTCGCCGCCGGACTGCAATGCCCCTTTGGAATGACCTGCGGGACCGCCGTGCAGACCGCAAACGAAAGAAAACGCGGCTTGCTTTTTCTTCACGGCGACGCGCTCAACGCGGGGGTTTTTCCGATGGCGATATTCCGATTTGCCGGCGGCGGCGCGCCTCCGCTTTCGGCGACGGCGACTGCTTTTATTAAAGTGTTGCCGGCGCTGCCGATAACCGTTCTTTTTTCCGCGGCGGTTTCCGAAGTGGAAGCGCGCGGCGGCGCGGTGTTTCTGGGGACGGTTTCGGCCTCCGGAGGTTTGCCGAGAGCGGCGCCCGGCGGTTACACATTGACGGCGAGCGCGCCCGCTTCGGGGGCGGCGAGCGTTTCGGTTTTTTTGCGCGGCGCGTCGGTGTATTTTTCCGCCGAGTTTCCGGCGACTGCTGCGGCGACTTTGATTGCCGACGATTTCCACGGCGGCACTTCTCCGGGGACTTTGACATTCACGATTACGGTTTTGCCGCGCCCGCTTTCGGCTTCGTTTTCGCCGACTGTTTCCGCGGCGGCGAACGCGACGATGCAGTTGGGGACGGTTTCCATAGCGGGCGGTCTTTTGGCGGCGGGCGAAGGATACCTGCTTTTCGCACCGCCGCCGCTTTTTGCGCGCGGCAACACCGTGCATTTTTATTCCTACCTGCCGGTTACCGCGACCGCGACTATAACCGTTTCGGACGGCAATGCTTTTTCCGATGACATCGGTTTATTGTTTACGGTTTCGGCCGGCGCATTCGCTTCGTTTACGGCGGGGACGATAACGGTTACGATGACCGCCGGCTCGCGCCTGCCGGGCAGGTCGACGGTCGTTGTTCCGCGCGACGGTCATCCGCCGCGCGCCGCCGAGCCGCCGCCGCCGTGCGGTTTTCCGCTGATGCGCTGCCTGTACAGCCACAATCCCAGGGAGAGCAAAATCATTTATGACGGCACGCCGCCTTCGCCGCAAAGTTTTTATCATTTGTTTGTTTTTGACGACACCGTTTCCGGCGGCGTTTTTGTTACGGTTGTTCCGCCTTCGCCGCTTTCGGCCGCGTTTTCCGTTTCCGGCAGGGCTTTGGCGGGGGCTTCTTCGGAGTTGGGGACGGTTTCCGTCGGCGGCGGTTTTGTTTTGCCGGGCGGGAGTTACAGTTTATCGTCGGACGCCGCGGGGATTTCGTTTGCCGCAAACACCGTTTATATTTCCGTAAACAATCCGCGCACGGTCGCGGCGACAATTCTGGCGGACGACGACAACGCATTTACGGAACCGGCGACGGTGTTCTTTACGGTTCGCGTTTTTTCGCTGAGCGCGAATACGGTGTTCGCGACGGTAACGACGAGGATAGTTTCCGCGGCGACACTGGCGCGGTTTTCGGCTTTGGGGGGACTGCCGCCTTACCGTTATTCCGCCGCGGCGGTTTTGCCCGCGGGGATTTCTTTGGCGGCGGACGGTCTTTTGCATTTGACATCGCGCATCGCTTCGCCGCTGACGGCGGGCGTTTCCGTTTTTGCGGACGATTCGCAAACTCCTCCGGCGCGGGCGGCCGCCGCGGTTACGATTGTTTTTGTTGACCCGCCGCAAATATCGCTGAGCGTTTTGCGCGGGGCGGGCGCTATTTTGACCGGCAATGTTTTGCGGGCGACGGCATCGGCTTCGGGCGGATATTTGACCGCGGGCGGCGAGTATTCTTACCGTTTGGAAAGCGGCGGCGCGGCGGCGGCGGGAATTAATGCGGGCGGAGTTCTCACGGTTTCGGCGGGCGCGGCAGCCGGAATTTTGCGGGCGACAATCATCGCAAACGACCATCACGAAAACACTTCGCCGGCGACGGCGTATTTCACAGTTCACACCGTGCCTTTGTTTACCGTGACCGCCGCGAACACAATTATTGCGACTTTGACGACGCATTTGCCGGGGACGGCGACCGCGCTTTTTGCCGCGGGGGGATTGCCGCCTTACTTTCACGATGTTCTTTCGCAATTGCCGGAAGGAATGGGCGCGGTTTCGGCCGGGGTTAATAATCAATTGCTGCTGCTTACTTCGGGATTGACTGCGGCGGAAAATGTTTCGGCGACTGTTGCGGCGGGCGATTCCCGTTCGCCACCGGTGCGGGCGACTGTCGCGGTGACGATAGCGATTGTTGACCCGCCGCCGATTTCGCTGAGCGTCGCGCGCGGGGAGGCGACTGTTTTGACCGGCGCGGTTTTGACGGCGGCGACGCTTTCGCTTGCGGGCGGATTTTTAACTGCGGGCGGGGAGTATTCGCGCGATTTGCAAAGCGGCGGGGTTTCGGCGGCGGCGGGAATTAATGCGGACGGTGTATTCACGGTTTCGGCGGGCGCGGATATGGGATTTTTCACGGCGACAATTATTAATGGAGACAATCATCCGAACACCGCGCCGGCGACTGCCATTGTTACGGTTTTTGTTTTCACGCCGATATCCGTGGGCAATTTCACATTGACGGCGACGCAGGGCATTCGGATTCGCACGGAAGGTTCCGGGGGCGCCGTTCAAAACCACGCCTTTGCGGCGATTGCGCGCGGCGGCATCGCGCCGACGGCGAAAATAGATTTGAATGTCAATTGCCCCTTCGGAATGGTATGCACCCACGGCAGCCCGACCGGCAGCCCCAACGACCATTTGATTATATTCAGCGGCGCGCCCGCCCGGAGGAGTCCGGCGGGCTTTTATGTCAATCGTTTCGGTTTTCTCAGCCGCGGCGCGACGGCGACGGCGGACATTGTGATTCGCATCGCGCCGCCGCCGATAACGATTTCGGCTTTTCCCAGCGGACTGGCCGCTTCGGCGCGTGTGGAAGTTTTTGTGGGGACTGTTTCCATCGGCGGCGGCGCATTAAATTTTGCGGGGACTGTCTTCGGCAACGAGCCCTCGGCGAGAACAATCAACTACCGCGTCAGCGTATCTTCGGACGCGCTGCGCATTCGCGGCAATTCCGTTTTTATGTCCACATACAATCCGGCGACTGTTACGGCGACGATATTCGCCGACGACGGCGACGATTTCACCGCGCCGGCCTTCGCTTTGTTTACGGTTTCGTCGGAACATCTCGCGCTTTTCCAAGCGGGGACGGCGACTGTGCGTTTGACGGCGGGCGTGAGAATTGAAAACGCGTTTATGGCGTGGGTTCCCGGAAGCGGAAGGAATCCCCGGCGGGTCAACTGGCCGGCCGACGCTTGCTCGCGCAACAAACTTCCGTGCAGTTTTATCAATTTGGGCGAGCGGCTTTTCGGCTACGGATTTTACCGCGGCGGACTTGCCGCTTCGCTGGGCGCGTTTTTGCTGCCGGTGGGTTTTGACAACGAACCGCACGCATATTTATACACGGTGCGCGGCGGCATTTTTGTTACCGTCGTTCCGCCCGCGCGGCAATATGCTTCTTTCGCGCTTACTGTTAATGCGGTAACGCTGCGGCAGTCGGCGCAACTGGGAACGATTTCCACAAGCGGCGGCGGGCCGAGTTGGGGCCCCAATTATTATTTGTCCTCGCCGAATCCGGAGGTTTCGCTTTCCGGCAACACGGTTTTCTTTTTCGCCTACGCCCGCCCCCCGGCGCGGACAAGGGCGACTATCTTCGCCGACGACGACAACGGCTTCGCCCCGCCGTGGAATGTCAACCCCTTTTCCGCGCCGGTAACGATGATATTTTCGCTTCCGGTTAAGTTTCCGCCGCTTTCGGTTTCGTTTGCGAAGAACAACAATATTTCCGCCGGGGTTTCCGCGGTTGCGGGGACGGCTTCGGCCGAAGGCGGAGATGTTTCCTTCGGCGGCGATTACGCATATTCCATTATTGCGCCGCCGGAGTTTTCTTTGCGCGGGGGCGAGGTTTTTGTTTCGCTGCAAAATCCGGCGACGCTGACGGCGACGGTTGTCGCAAACGACGACAGCGATCTTACCGAACCGGCGAGCGTTGTTTTTGCGGTTTCGGTTAATTCCTTCGCGCCGTTTATGGCGGGGACGGCGACGATAACGATGACGCAGGGCGTGAGCTTGCCCGCCGCCGGAATCGCCGCGACTCTCCCGCAAAGCGGCGCGCAGCCGACGGCGGTTTCGGCGGTTTTTGCCGACTGCTCTTTTGCGGAAATTGTTTGCGCTTCCGAATTGACTCCGGCGCCGGCGAAATTAATATACACCGGCGTTCCGCCTTCGCCGCGCGGGGTGTTGCATTTGATTTCCTACAACGGCGGCGCGGCTTTCGGCGGGGTGTTTGTTACCGTCATTCCGCGAATAGTCGGCGGCACGATAACGGTGACGATGACGCTCGGCGCGCTCGCCCCGGCGGAAGCGGTGCATACGCCGGTGCGGGGCGCGCCGCCTTTCCGCTTTTCGCCGCTTATTAATAACTGCCCCGTGAGTTGCCGTTACGACAATCTTTCGCAAGCGGGAGTCGGCATCGTCGCCGAGCGGGTTTTCTTTAGCGGCACTGTCGGTCAATTGCTTTCCTCGCCGAAAACGGCGACGGCAATACTGCAATTGCGGTCCAGAGTTTCCGGCGCGGCGGGAACAGTCACTTCCGAAGTGTATGTCCGCTTTGTGAATCCGTCGACGCTTTCGGCTTCGTTTTTGCTGACCGCGGCCGAAGCGGTTTTGCATCTTTCCACGGGGATAGGGAGAATCGTCGCAGCCGGCGGGTATTTGTTCCCCGGCGGAAAATACCGTTACACTTCGGACGCGCAATGGATAACGGTGAAGGGCGACACCGTCGTTGTTTTCTTTGAAGACGACGCAATGGCGGGCGTTTTGACGGGAACCATAATAGCGGACGACGACAACAAATATTCCGCGCCGGCGACTGTTATATTTCCGCTAACAATAACCGCGTTCGCGCCGATTTCCGTTCGCAATGTTACGCTGACGATAACTGCGGGCGTTCCCTTCGCCGAACATCATCTCGCGCGGAGCGACGGCATCGCCGCGGCCGTCCCGCGCATGGGCGGGCGGGGTTCCGTTTCCATCGTCATATCGGAGAAATGCCCGCCGGGAATGCAGTGCGTTTTTGAAAACGCCGAAGGGCGCAGGGCAATTGCAAAATACCGCGGCACGGCGACGGTCGCGGGAGTGTATCCCGCCGGTTTTGTTTTTAGCAATTCCGAAGGGGCGGGGAGGGTAACACTGGGCGCGACTATTTTTGCGAATGTCGTTTTGCCGCCGCGGATTCGCGCGGCGTTTTTCATAACGATTACTTCCGCGACGGCGCGGGTGAGAACGCCAGTGGGGACTCTTTCCGTAAGCGGCGGGGACTTGCGCCCGGGCGGGCGTTACCGTTACTCGGCGACGAGGTGGAATCTGTTTTCTTTTTCCGGCAACGAAATGATTATGTTTATGAGCGATCCCCGATTGACGGTGGTGACGGAAATTATTGTGGAAGACGACAATCCGTTTTCGCGGGCGGCGACTGTGCTGACGACGCTTACGGCCGCGGTGATGGTTTCCATCACCATACCCAATGTCACGGCGACGATTACGGCGGGCGTCGCCCTGCCGAAGGTGACCTTTGACCGCAGGACCGGCAATCCGAGGGGCGGGCTGGTTATTAATTTGGTGCAAATGGGAGGATGGGTGCCAATGGACGCCCGGCAATCCGGGCAAAATTTTAATCCCTCCGTGCCGAAAGGGCTGAGAGCATGGCTGCTTCTCGACAGCCAGCCGACTTGGCGGGGGTGGGTCGCCGACCCCTACATTGTCTACACCGGCACGCCCGTCGTTGACGGGCGCTGGACCACCAGCTATTATTTGCGGCAAAACTACAACCCGACAACAAGAATGGGCGACACCGTGTACGCGACTATCTTTATAGATGTCCTGCCGAGGAAAGGCGCGATTCCCGGCGGTAAATCTTCGGCATTAAAATCCTCCGGGGATTCCCCGGCGATTACCGCGACAATCACTCCCGCTTCACAAAAAGCAACCGCAATCGCCGCGCCGACTGCAAAAACGCTAACAACAAAATCCCCCGTCCCCGCCGCAAATGCAAAATCCGCAGCGCCAACGAAAACAAAAACGACCACCGCCCCCGTCATTCCCGCAAAAGCGGGAATATTAAACCAAAACCGGCAAAGCCGCAACCCCGCAAAAGCGGAAACAAAACCAAAACCGCGAAGAACCGAAACCGGTCGGCAAAAGAAAAAACGCCCCCCCAACTACCGCCGCCGCCTGCGCCGTTATTAACCGCCGTCACTCCCGCACACTTCGCCATTCCCGCATACTTCGTCATTCCCGCACACTTTGTCATTCCCGCGAAAGCGGGAATCCACACGGTCTTTCCTTTTTCCGACAGATTGCGGACGGCGGAAGATTCCGCTTTTCCGCCAGCCCCGTATGGATTCCCGCTTTCGCGGGAATGACAAAAGGAGTGGGAATGACAAAAGGAGTGGGGATGACAAAAGGAATGGGAATGACAGTTGCCGCTGTCAGTCCGGGCGCAGCAAATCGTTTATTGCGGTTTTTGCGCGGGTTTTTTTGTCGGCGCGTTTTACGATTACGGCGCAGGCGAGCGAATATTTTCCGTCCGCCGAGGGCAGCGAACCCGGAACGACCACGCTGAACGGCGGCACCGCGCCGTAAAAAACCTCGCCGCTTTCGCGGTCGTATATGCGCGTGCTCTGCCCGATGAACACCCCCATCGCCAGCACCGAGCCGCGCCCGACGACCGCGCCCTCCACCACTTCCGAACGCGCGCCGATGAAGCAGCCGTCTTCAATAATCGTCGGCGACGCCTGCAACGGCTCCAAAACGCCGCCGATGCCGACGCCGCCCGAAAGATGCACATTCGCGCCGATTTGCGCGCACGAACCGACCGTCGCCCAAGCGTCCACCATCGTCCCCCCGCCGACATGCGCGCCGATGTTGACAAACGACGGCATCAGCACCGCCGACGGCGCAATGTATGCGCCCCGCCGCACGACCGCCCCCGGCACCACCCGCGCGCCCGAAGCGGCAAACTCCGCCGCCGTCGTCGCCGAATATTTGAGCGGGACTTTGTCGTAAAAGCGCGCCGCGCCGCCGTCCGTCACGCGGTTTTGCGAAAGCCGGAACGAAAGCAGCACCGCCTTTTTCAACCACTCCTGCGTGCGCCAGCCGGCGGCGACAACCCGCGCCTGTTCCTTCGCCGAACCGCCGCCGCCACCGTCGGCAGTGTTACCGTTGCCGTCGGACGGTTGCGCTCCCCCCGCCGAAACGGGGACGGCGACCCTCTCCTCCCCTGAATCCAAAAGCGCGAGCGCTTCTTCCACCGCCTCGCGCACTTGCGCCGGAGCGTCGCCGGGACGCAGTTGCGCGCGCTTTTCGTAAGCGCCGTCAATGACAGTTTGCAAGTCGCTCATCGCAAATCAACTATACCCCCCGCCGCTTGCGGGGGGTCGGAGCATTCCCCGACGACGAAGTCGGCGGGGAATGCTCCGGGGGGGTGGAGGGCGCCCTTATAAAAACGGTTGCCCTGACGATAACGGACACTCTCCACCCCCCCGGAGTTTTCCTTTCCCGTCTCCGATGGGAAAGGAAAACTCCGACCCCCCCCCGCAAGCGGCGGGGGGTAAAGAATCGGCGGGGGGGAAAGAACTGTGCGCGCCCTCACGCGCCGGCGGACATCGCCTCTTCGTAGCGGCGGTTTGCGCTTTTCCAGTCGGCGACATTCCAAAACGCCGCAATGTAGTCGGGGCGGCGGTTTTGGTAGGTCAGGTAGTAGGCGTGCTCCCAGACATCCAGCGCCAGAATCGGCGCGCCGCGGCAGGATTCGCCGCAAACATCCATCAGCGGATTGTCCTGATTCGGCGTGGACACCACTTTCAGTTTTTGCTTTTGCACGATGAGCCAGGCAAAGCCGGAGCCGAAGCGCGCGACGCCCGCGTCCGCCATTTCCTTGCGCAGCGCGTCGGCGCCGCCGAGCTCGCGTTCCACGGCGGCGCCCAGCGCCCCGGCGGGGTCGCCGCCGCCTGCGGGCGACATGGACGCCCAGTAAATGTTGTGGTTGTAATAGCCGCCGCCGTTGTTGCGCACCGCCGGCCCCAGCCCGCCGACATTCGCAAGCAGCCGCCCGACGCCCATCATCGCCGCCTCCGTCCCGGCGAGCGCCGCCGTCATCTTGTCAAAATACGCGCGGTGGTGCTTGCCGTGATGGATCTCCATCGTCTTCCGGTCTATGTGCGGCTCCAGCGCCTCCGCCGGGTAGGGCAAGGGGTCAAACTCCAAAGGCATCGCAAATCCTCCTTTTTTTCCAGTAACAAATTCGCTCGCCGCCATTATACACCCCGCCGCGCCCCCGTCACCGTCCCCCCGCGCCCCGAATCATCCGCGTTAAAACTTCGTTCCTGTCCACAAAGTGATGCTTGAACGCCGCCCCCGCGTGCGCGCAAACCAAAGCCAGCATCGCGTAGCCGCCGTAAAAATGCGCCGCCTCCGCCGCCTCCCGCAGAGCGTCCGAAACCGCAAACAGCGCCGGCAACTCCCATCCGAAAAAAGGCACCGCCGCCCCCGACGATGTGGAAATGCAGTATCCGCTCAGCGGCAACAACAGCGCGAAAAAAAGCAGCAACCGATGCGCCGCCGAAGCCGCAAAAACCTCCCACGTCCGCAAGGAAGCGACCGGCGACGGCACTCCCCCTGCAAGCCGCCGCAACAAAACCGCAAGCGCGACCGCAAAAGCGACAACCCCCAACTGCCGGTGCCAAAGCAGCGCATCGCCGCGAAAGCGGTTGTAATAGTCCAACTCCACCGCCGCAATCCCCAGCGCAAAAAGCGCCAGAATCAAAGCCGCGAGCGACCAATGCAAAATCCGGGCGGCAACCCCGTAACCGCCGCCGCCGTCCGCCACGGCAGAACCTACCGGCGAATCCCTTCAATGTGAAGCGAGAGTTCCACGACGCGCGACTTCGGCCCCAAATCCTTTTCAATGCCGAAATCCGCCATCGTCAGCGCCGCCTCGCCTTCAAAACCGGCGCGGTAGCCGCCCCAGGGGTCGTCGCCCTCGCCGATTTTGCGCACATCAATGACGATGCGCTTGCTCACGCCGTGCAGGGTCAAATCGCCGTGCAGTTTGCCGCCGTTCGCGTCGCCTTCGTATTTCGCGCTTTCAAAAACCGCCTTCGGAAAAGCGGAAGTTTCCAGAAAGTCCCCGCTGCGCAAGTGTTTGTCGCGCTCGGCGTGATTCGTGTTGACGCTGCCGGTGTCAATCTCCACGCGGATTCGCTGCGCTTCCGCCCCCGCCTGCGGGTCGTAATGAAACTCCCCGGAGAACTTGTCAAAGCGCCCGAGCAGCCAGCTGAACCCGAGATGCTGCACCCGGAACTGCACAAAAGAATGCGCCGGATCCACATCATACTCCGCCGCCCGCGCCTCCCGCGCAACCGGAACGGAAGCCAAAACCGGCGCCAGCAAAACCGCCGCCAAAACCATAAACCGCTTCATCTCCAAAGCCCTCCTTCCCCGCGATTGTAACACCCTTCCCCCCAAAAAAAACCGTCATTCCCGCCTTTCTTGTCATTCCTGCGAAAGTGTATGTGTTCGTCTGGTGATATACTGGACGGGGCGGGGGTTTCCCGGGGGCTGGCGTACTTGCGCGAAAGGGGGTTTGCATGCTGACCAAACTGCATAAAGGGGCTACGACGACGCCGGCGCTG
>JAHRAH010000165.1 GCA_020027345.1 Gammaproteobacteria bacterium
GTCCGCACTTTTCGCAGTGTTTTTTTGTCCATTTTTCCTCCGATTACTGAAACGGGTCAGTAATCTACCGCCAAAACGCCCCTCAACCCCTTTCCCTGCTTGAAAAACAGGAACCCAAAAACAACACGAAATGTTACATTTCCCTCTCCAGAGGTGTAACGAAACGCGAACGCGCAGGGACTATCCCGTTCGGCCTGAGAGGATGTCGGTTAGCGGTTTTTTTATTGACGGGGAATTGCCGAGGCGTGAAAGGATTTCGGCGCAGGCGCCGCCGGCTATTCGCATCGGCGGCGCCGACGATGCGCAGGCGGCAAAGGCGAGCGCGCTTGTTGCGGTTATCATTGTTAAATGCGCGGCGCGGCGGCGGTTGCGGTAGGCGTTAATGACTTTGGCGCAACGGTTATTGTCATCGCCATCTTTATCGCCGTAATCGTTATCATTGCCGTCGCCGCCGTCGCTGCGGGGGAAATAATCGCGCCAGCATTCGGCGAAGGCGCGGGCGTCGTGTATTCCGAGATTTAATCCTTGCGCGCCTATCGGATGCAGTTGCGTCGCGCCGGCGCCGATGCAAACTACGCGCCCCGCCGCAAGCGGAACGGTATGGCGCAAGCGCGGGGCGTATACTGCGCGCTTTCCGCAAATATGCAGTCCGAACCTTCCGCCAAAAACCTCGTTCAACCATTCCTCCAATTGTTTGTCCGAAAGCGCGCAAAGCGCCCCCGCTTCGGCGGAAGGCGCGCAAATCACGACTCCGACGGGCGCGCTTTCTTCGGCGCGCGGGACCAAAGCGACAACGCCGCGTTCGGTAAAAACTTCGTAAGCGCAATCGCCGGGCGGGTTTTCCGCCTTTGCCGAAAAAGCGATTGCCGCCTGACGGTAATCGTATTCGCGCGCGCGAAAAGCGGACGGCAAAAACGGCGCTTCGCATGCGAAAACGGTCATCCGCGCGCGAATTGTTTTCGGCTTTGTTTTTGTTTTTATTTTTTCGCCGCCGCCGGAATAACGAATTATCGCGCGCCCGCCGGTATCGTCAAAATGCAAAACTTCCGCCGGCGCGACTATTTCTTTTTTCAGTTTCGCCGCCAATGCCGCGCGGATTTTTGCGTGCGACGCGCCGCAACCGAGCGGCGCATCACCGTCGGCGGCAAAGCGAAAAGCGCCGGGAAAGCCGGAAAAGCAAGCGCGCACGCGGCGCAGCGGGCGGGCGTTTTCGTCCCACGCCCCCGCATCGGCGAGCCAGCGCGCCGATTGTTCGTTGAAGACGACCGATTTTCCGTCATCGGCGTTTTCCGCCAAAGCCGCGCGCTCCAAAACAATTATCTTTGCGCCGGGGCAAAGTTGTTTTGCGAAAACGGCGCAGGCGAGCCCGGAAATTCCTCCGCCGATTATGCAAACATCAATCAGCCGCGCATCCATTTTTCCACCGCCGCCGCCGATTTCGGCGCGGCGTCCGTCAACACTTCGCGCCCGCGCGCGGTTACCAGAACATCGTCCTCAATGCGGATTCCGATGCGCCGCAATTCTTTGGGAATGTCGGAATCGCCGGGAATGTAAAGCCCCGGTTCCGCGGTAACGACCATTCCCGCGCGCAGCCGCCGTGCTTTGTTTTCGCCGGGGAGTTTTTCCGCGCCGACATCGTGGACATCCAATCCCAAGAAATGCCCGGCGCGGTGCGGATAAAAACAGCGGTAACTTTTCCGCGCAATAATATCCGCAACAGTGCCGGAACACAATCCGAGTTTGCGCAGTCCTTCGCAAAGCGCGCGCAATGCGGCGTTTTCCATCGCGCTCATTCGCGCGCCCGGTTTGATTGCGGCGATTGCGCGCTTTTGCGCGGCAAGAACGACTTCATAAACCGCGCGCTGCGCCGGGGAAAAAACGCCGGAAACGGGAAATGTGCGGCTGACATCGGCGGCGTATCCGCGCCATTCGCAGCCGGCGTCAATCACAACCAATTGTCCCCGGCGCACGGGCGAATTGTTTTCGGCGTAATGCAATGTGCATGCGTTTTCCCCGGCGGCGACAATCGGCAAAAAAGCGCAATCGCCGCCGCCGCGTTTGAATTCGGCGATGAGTTCCGCTTCAATGTGCCATTCGCGCGTCATCGGGCGCGCGCGCATTGCGGCAAGATGCCCCGCGCATGTCAGCCGCGCCGCTTCGCGCATGCGAAAGATTTCGCTTTTGTCCTTGACGGCGCGCATTTCATCCAGCACGGCCGATGCGTCGCGCAGCTCGGCAATCGCGTATCCGCCGCCGCGGGCGCTGCGCTGCGCCATCGTTGAATGCAATTGTTTTTCCGCCGCGCTTTCGCCGCCGCGGGGAATGTGCCAGACCGTTTTGTGTTCGCGCGCGATTTGTTTTATCGCTTTCGGCAGTTCGGATATTTCCTCCGCTTCGCGGATTCCGAATTCGCGGCGCGCGCGCAGGGGTCCGAAACGCTCGCCGTCCCATTGTTCGCGGCTTGCGTCGCGCCCGCGGCAAAACAAAATTTCGCGCCGCAGTTTTCCTTTTTCGGCGACGAGCACGAGCGCCGATTCCGGTTCCGCAAAGGCGCTCAGATAGTACAGGTAACCGTCAAAGCGGTAGGGGTAAAAAACGCCGCGGCTTTTTTCCTTTTCCGGCGCCGCGGCAAAAACCGCCGCGCCATCGCCGATGCGCCGGGCAAAACGCCGCCGCCGCCCGCGCGCGGCGGCAATGTAACCGTCGCCGCTTTCGCGCAACGCTACGACTGCGCCCACGGCAAGCCGCAAAAGCGCCAGCCGTTTGTTTGCCCGCGCTTTCCCTCGCCGTTTATTTCGCCTTCAAAGCCCTCCAAAACATTAAACGCGAGTTTCCATCCGGCTTTTGCCGCCGCTTCGGCCGCGTAATGCGAGCGCGCGCCGCTGCGGCACAAAAAAAACACCGGCGCATTTTTGTCCGCCGCTTTTTCCAATTCGTCCAGAAAATGCGGGTTGAGATTCATATCGGGCCAGGATTGCCATTCCACGGTCGCGGCGCCCGGCACGCGCCCGACATAAGCGAGCTCCGGCGCAGTGCGCACATCCACAAGAACCGCGGACGGTTCCGCGTTCAGCCATTCCGCCGTTTCGCGCGGCAAAAGCGCCCCGGCATATTCCAGCCCCGCGCTTTTTTTGCGCGCGGCCGCCGCCTGCAAAATGTCATTCGTTTTTTCGCTCATTGTTTTTTCTCCGGCAACGCAACATTTGCGCGCCAGTGTTGTAGGCCGTCAGGGATTCGAACCCTGGACCAACGGATTAAAAGTCCGCTGCTCTACCAACTGAGCTAACGACCCGCGCATATTCTAACGCAAACTATCGCCGCCGCCGCAATTTTTTCGCGTTCAGTTTTCCGCCGCCGCCGGCACCGGGCGGGCTTGAATTCTGTGCAGCCGCAGCCGCCCGCTGCCCGGATACTGCAAAAGCAAAGTCAGTTGCGCCGCTTCTTCGCCGGGGTCGTAAACGATGCCAACCCCGCCCCGCTCGGCGGCGGAACGCGGCGGCAGCGCAACCTGCAAAGGGCTTGCGCCGCCGCGAATTTCCATCAGCAGCGACGCCCCTTCGCCGGCTTCTTCCAGCGAATAGTAAATGTCAAAATACCGCGGCCCGCGCAACGGCGCAGTTCGCAGCGCGGCGACAACGCCGACGGGCGCGCCCGGTTCTATCAAAAGCGTTTTGTCGTCCAGATTTCCATCCAACGCGGCGACGCCGGCTTCGGGATTTTGCGGCGGGCCCGCAGCGCCCAAGGCGCAGCCGTCCCATGTCATCGGCAAACTGTGCGCGCGCGCTCCGGCTTCCGCGGCCCAGCCGGACAAATCCACTTCGGCAAGCGGCAGGTTTCCCGCGCATGCGCCGTCCGCGCAAATCGGCTCGGCGGAGGCGAGAAGATAATTCGTGTGCGCAAGACGGTACCAGTGCTTTAATCCGAAAGCGTAAGTCGCCGCGTAAAGCGAATCGGAAAGCAAGCCGAAAAACGCCTGATTGATTATCATAATGTCGCCGCCGCAGGGCAGGACGCGGTCGTTGTTTAATCCGAGTTCCTTAATCGCCGGAACATCGTGCGGAAAAAGCGAAGCGAATGTGTCGTCGCTTATCATTCTGCGGCGGTTTTGTTTGTAAAACTCGCCGAGCGCGCTCACAGCCGCCCGCGTTTCCGAAGAAGGCGGCGCCTTTCCCGCCTGCAGCAGCGGAACAAGCGCGCTGCGCACCGTGCTTTGGTCGTGAATCGGGCGGATGAAAGTGAGCGCGCAAAGCAAAAGCAAAAACACCGCCGCTTCCGCCGCCCCCGGCGAGCGCGATGTTTTGCGGCGCGCGCCGGCGACATGCTTTTGCGAAAGAACAAAGCGGTGGCTTACCAAAGGCCAAAAAAGCGCGAACACAAGCGGGAATGCGTAATAGGCCTCCAAATGCGCGGCGTAAGAATACGAAAGCAAACTCAGCCCGATCCAGGGCAAAATGGCGACGAATCCGATTGCCCAGTCCGGGCGGCGAAAATACGCGGCGGCGAACGGCAAAAACAAAAACAGCGGCGTGTATTCCAAACGCCAGACAATCGCGAGAAGGCGGCTGCCCGCTTCCGCAAAATCGGGCGGGTCGGTCCAAAAGGGAAGGTCGCGCCCGAAAAGAAATGTAAAAAGCGCGGCGTGCAAAAAAGCCGGCAGCGACCACCAAAGCAAGCGCCGGTGCCGCAAAACCGCCTCGCGCAGCGAAAGCCCGCCGCGCATTTCGCGCAAGCACAAATATCCGGCGGCCGTCCAAAGCAATGTGGACAAATGAAAGCCCGCGTCGCCGCGCACAGCAAGCAGCGCGGCGAGCGCGGCGAGCGCGCTTTTTCTGCGGTCGGCCGCGAGCATCAGCAAAAACAAAAGCAAAAACGCCGGAATGTAAATTTCAAAATGCGGATACACCAGAATGTTCGCCACTATCGGATTGAGCCCGAGAACCGCCCCCGCGGCGAGCGCGGCCGCGGCGAGAAAATGCTGCCGCTCAAACATTCGCCCGCAGTGAAAGCGCAAAAAATCGGCGGCGGCCGCGGCGAAGCATGCCGCGATAAGCGCCGCGCCCGCGCCCAGAAAAAGCGCGAGCCACGCCGAAGAACTCAGCGGCAGCAGCCGGCTCAGCCCGTTCGCCGTTATCAGCAGCGGGCTGATGTGAATGTCAAAAAAATCGTCGGTATACAAGCGGATGAAATCGCGCACCGCGACCGGATGCGGCATTCCCCAGTCGCTGCGCCATATCAGCCCGGCAAACCAGCCGGCGTCGGCTATCAATTGCCCCTGCCCGTAAAACGCGTTGAGGATGTAGTTGAAGGCGAAATACCCCGCAACCAGCGCCGCGCCCGCCGGCGCATAGCGCGCAACCGCGCGCGAAGGCGGCGGAAAATTTGCGCGCGGTTTCTTCTTCTCTTGCGCCATCAGCGCCGACAATTATAACCGCCCCGCCCCTCGCCTCTTGCAAATTAACTATACCCCCCGCCGTTTGCAAAGGGGGACATCTATACCTCCCGCCGCTTGCGGGGGGGGGTCGGAGTTTGCCGTCCCCATCACCAGATGGGGACGGCAAAGTCCGGGGGGGTGGAAAACTCCGGGGATGGAAAACTCCGGGGACGGAAAACTCCGGAGGGATGGAATACCCCCGCAACTGTCAACAACAACTTGTCATTCCCGCGAAAGCGGGAATCCAGAACCCACAATCCGGCGGAAAAGGAAAAATCGCGCT
>JAHRAH010000120.1 GCA_020027345.1 Gammaproteobacteria bacterium
TGGAGGACGCCCGTTAACTTCGGCGGCGACTGTTGTTTTGCGGGCGCTCTCCACCCCCCCGGAGAATTCCCCGCCGACTTCGTCGTCGGGGAATTCTCCGACCCCCCCCCGCAAGCGGCGGGGGGTAACTGTTTCTTTAATAGCGCAATGACGCGCGCGCACAATTTTAATCCCGGACCCTGCCGCCTGCCGGACGCCGTGATGGAGCGCGCGCGCGAGGAGTTTTGCGAATACCGGCAAACGCGCGCTTCGCTTATGGAGCTCTCGCACCGCGGCGCCGAGTTTTCGGCCGTGCGCGCGCGCGCCGAGAATCTGCTGCGCGAACTTCTGGAAATACCCGAAGAATACGCCGTGCTTTTTCTTTCCGGCGGCGCGACCGGGCAGGCGGCGGCGCTGCCGCTAAACCTGACATCCTCCGCAAACGATTGCGCCGCCTATCTGGTGAGCGGGCATTGGTCGCGCCGCGCCGCCCGCGAAGGCGCAAAATACTGCGACGCGCATATCGTCGCCGGCGGCGCGGAAGAGGAAAGCGGTTTTTCCGCATTGCCCGCGGAATGGAACGAGCCGGAAGGCGCGGCGTTTTTTCATTACGCCGACAACGAAACCGTGCACGGTTTGGAATTTCCCGCCCCGCCGAAAGCGCGCGCGCCGCTTGCCGCGGACATGTCGTCCAACATCGCCTCGCGCAAAATAAACGCGCGCGATTACGGGGTGATATACGCCGGCGCGCAAAAAAACCTGGGACCTTCGGGCGTGACCGTCGTCGTCGTCCGCCGCGATTTAATTCGCGCGCGCCCGGAAACGCCGCTGATATGGGATTACGCCGGGCAGGAAAAGGACGATTCCATGGCGAACACCCCGCCGACTTTTCAGATATACATGGTCGCGCTGGTTTTGGAATGGCTCAAAGAGCAGGGCGGCGTCGGCGAAATGGAAAAACAAAGCGCCGAAAAAGCGCGCCTGATATACGCGGCGGCCGACGAAGGTTTTTACCGCTGCCATGTTTGCGAACCCGCCGCGCGCTCGCGAATGAACATACCCTTTTTTCTGCCGGAGGAAAACCTGACCGCCGAATTTTTGCGCGGCGCCGACGACGCGGGCTTGCTCGGATTGAAAGGCCACGCCGTCCTCGGCGGCTGCCGCGCCTCGCTCTACAATGCGACAACCCTCGCCGCCGCCGCCGACCTCGCCGCCTACATGCGCGATTTCGCCCGCCGCCGGGGATAACCAAAAAACTTCCGCATTCCCGCGCGGAAAAGAATTAGATGCAAAAATTCAATCCGCGCCTGCTGCGGGGAAAGGCGCGGTTTATGCCGTCGGCGGAAGAACCCGCCCCGCCGCAAACGGACGCGGGCGCTTTGCAAAGCCACCGTCTGCGCCGCGTGCGCGAAAGGATGCGGGCGCTCGGCTTTGGCGCGTGCATATTGTTTGATGCCGTAAACATTCGCTACGCCTGCGGCGCGCGCAATATGCAGGTTTTCACTTCGCGCAATCCGGCGTCGCGGTATTTGTTTGTTCCGGCGGAGGGGGATGTCGTGCTTTTTGAATTCCCCGGCTGCGCGCATTTGGCGAAGGGCGCGCTCGTCGGCGAAGTTCGCCCGGCGACCGTCGGCTCTTATGCCGCCGCCGGGGAAAAGCAGGCGGAAGTTTGCCGCAAATGGGCGGGCGAAATGGAGGATCTTTTGCGCCGCGGCGACTGCGGAAGAAAACTCGCGATGGAAGCGGCGACGCCTTTGCATATTCTGGAAATGCAAAAACGCGGTTATGCGATCTCCGACGCGCAGCAAATTATGGAAACCGCGCGCGCCGTAAAATCCGCCGAAGAAATACAATGCATCCGCCATTCGCTGCGCGTTGTGGAAGCCGGAGTCGCGCGCATGCGCGAAGCCGTCCGCCCGGGAATGAGCGAAAACCGATTGTGGTCGCTGCTGCACCGCGAAATCATTGCGGCCGGCGGCGACTACATGGAAACGCGCCTGCTTTCCTCCGGCGCGCGAACCAATCCGTGGATGCAGGAATGCGGCGAAAAAACAATTGAAGGCGGCGAACTCGTCGCGCTGGACACCGATGTCGTCGGTCCCTTCGGCTATTACGCCGATTTCTCCCGCACTTTTTTCGCCGGGGCGGGAAAGCCCTCGGCGAAACAAAAAACGCTTTACGCCCTCGCCCGCGAGCAGATATTTAAAAACATTGACATCCTGCGCCCGGGAATGTCCTTCCAAGAAATAGGCGAGCGCGCATGGAAAATACCGGAGGAATTCGCCGCCCGCCGTTATTTTGTCCTCGCCCACGGCGTCGGAATGACCGGGGAATACCCCTACATTTTGCATTCCGCGGATTTTTCCGGCGGCTGCGACGGCGTCCTGCAGCCGATGACGACGCTCTGCGTGGAAAGTTTCATCGGCTCGGAAAAAGGCGGCGAAGGCGTGAAACTGGAAGAGCAGGTATTAATAACCGAAACCGGCTGCGAAGTCCTCTCCCAATTCCCCCACGAAGAAACCCTGACCGCAAGGGAAATCTGACAACGGGGGAAACCCGACCACAAGGGAACCCTAACCACCCACAGGAAAAACAAAATTAATACTCCGAATTACCGCCGCGGCCGCCGCCGCCAAAACCGCGCAAACAACCGCAACCTTAACAACCCCCGAGCCAAACCGCCCGCCGCCGCCGTCAGCGACAGCCGCCTTCCGCAAGTCCCCTGCGCAATTCGTCATTCCCGGCATTTTACCGGAAAACTTTCGCCGCGCCCGCTCCAATTAATTAGGGACGGCGAGACGCCGCTCATGTTAACCCCAACCGTCGTTTCCGCCGGCGGGTGTTATCATTGAAATATGCGGTTGCTGCTTGCTGATGCTGCGGGGTATTTGTATCGCGCTTTTCACGCCGTCGGGGATTTGCGCACTTCCGGCGGGCAGCCGACGGGGGCGGTGTTTGGCGTGGTGCGGATGCTCGCCCGGCTGCGGCGGCGCTGGCCGCCGGAGAAAGTCGCCTGCATAATGGACGCGCGCGGGCCGACATTCCGCCACAAAATGTATCCGCAATACAAAGCGCACCGCCCGCCGATGGACCCCGACCTCGCCGCGCAAATTCCGCTCGCAAAAGAGTTCATTCGCGCCGCCGGCTGGCCGCTGCTTTGCGTGGAGGGAGTGGAAGCCGACGATGTCATCGCCTCGCTCGCGCGCCTCGGCAAAGCGGCGGGAATGGAAGTCGTCATCGCTTCCGGCGACAAGGATTTGATGCAACTTGTCGGCGGCGGAACCCTCCTCTACGACAGCGCCTCCGACAAAACATACGACGCCGAAGGAGTGCGGGACAAGTTTTCCGTCCCGCCCGAAGCGGTCGCCGATTATCTCGCGCTGGTCGGCGACGCCTCCGACAACATTCGCGGCGTGGAAAAAGTCGGACCGAAAACCGCGGCGAAATGGCTGGCGCAGCACGGCACTTTGGACGCGATTGTCGCCGCCGCCGAAACCTTCCCCGGCAAAGTCGGCGAAAACCTGCGCGCCGCCGTCGCCAACGGCGGGCTTGCGCTGGCGCGGGCTTTGGTCGCGCTGCGCGAGGATGTCGCCCCCGAAGGCGGATTGGAATCGCTCGCCCCGCGCGCGCCCGACGCGAAAGAATGGCGGCGGCTTTGCGACGAATGCGAATTCCGCGAATTCTCCTCCGCGCTGGAAACCGCGCCCGCAAAGGCGAAACCGCAACAGGAAGACGGACGCGCAAAAGCGGTGACCGTACGCGATGTCGCGACGCTAACAAAAATGCTGGAACAATCGCGCAAAAGCGGCGCGCTGGCGATAGACACCGAAACCGTCGGCGCGCCGGCGATGCAAGCGGAAATAGTCGGCTTTTCCTTCACCGCCGACGGCAAGACCGCCGCGTATGTCCCCCTCGCGCACAGCGAAAGCGCGGCGGAGGGCGAACAGTTGACGGTAACGCAGGCGGTCGCGGCGTTGCGCCCGTTTTTGGAAGACGCGAAACTGCGCAAGATAGCGCACAACGGAAAATACGACATTCACATTTTCGCCCGTTGCGGCGCGCGCATAAACGGAATCTTTGACGACACAAAAATCGCCGCCTACATCGCCGAGCCGGGACTGCAAACTTCCATGCCGGCGCTGGCGAAACGGCATTTGAAAATGGAAAAGATAGTTTTCGGCGACCTCGTTGACAAAAAAACCGCAAAGGATTTTTCCGAAGTAAATGTCGACGCGGCGACGCGTTACGCCGCCGAAGACGCCGAAGCCGCTTGGCGCTTGCAAAAAATACTTTCGGCAAAAATGGATTCCGCCGCGCGCCGGTTGTACGAAACAATGGACCGCCCGCTGATGCCGCTGCTCGCAAAAATGGAACGGACGGGGGTGCGCATCAATTCCGAAGAACTCTCCGCTTTGGCGAAGGACATGCACGCGCGAATGGAAACGCTGGAAAAAGAAGCGGAAGAAGCCGCCGGGCATTCCTTTAATTTGAATTCGCCGCGGCAGTTGGAGAAAGTTCTCTTTGACGAAATGCGCGCGCAGCCCAAGCGCAAAACCGCCGGCGGAAAAGCGCGTTCCACAAGCGAGGAAGTTTTGGAATCGCTCGCCGCCGATTATCCGCTGGCGAAAATAGCGTTGGAACACCGTTCGCTTGCGAAACTTTCCGGCACCTACGCCGACGCCCTGCCGCGCGCCGTGCATCCGCAGACGGGGCGCGTGCATAGCGAATTCAATCAAACTTCCGCGGCGACCGGGCGCATCGCATCTTCTTCGCCCAATTTGCAAAACATTCCCGTGCGCACCGCCGAGGGGCGCCGCATCCGCCGCGCGTTCGTCGCCGAAAAAGGAATGCTGCTCGCGTCCGCCGACTATTCGCAAATTGAATTGCGGTTGATGGCGCATTTTTCCGGCGACGAAAACTTGCGCGCCGCATTCGCGCGCGGCGAGGACATTCACCGCCGCACCGCCGCCGAAGTTTTTCATTTGCAAGCGGAAGAAGTGGACTCCGAACAAAGGCGCGCGGCGAAGGCGATAAACTTCGGGCTGATATACGGAATGTCCGCTTTCGGTCTGGCGCAAACGCTGCATATTCCGCAGGAGCGGGCGCGGCATTATATGGACCGTTATTTTTCGCGCTATCCGGGCGTCGCCGAATATATGGAAAACATTCGCGCGCAAGCGGCGCAAAACGGATATGTGGAAACCGTCTTTGGCCGGCGCCTTCCCGCCGGGCGCGGCGCCGGGCGCGCGCAAGCGGCCGCCGGGCGCGCAGCAATCAACGCGCCGATGCAGGGGAGCGCCGCCGATTTGATTAAAATGGCAATGCTCGCCGCCGACGAGTGGCTGCAAAAAAACAAAATGCAAACAAGAATGATTTTGCAGGTCTACGACGAACTGCTTTTGGAAGTCGCCGCCGGCGAAGAAGCCGAAGTGCGCGCGCGCCTGCCCGAACTGATGTGCGCGCAGGGCGAATCGCTCGCCGTGCCGCTCGCCGTGGATGTCCGCCTCGGCGAAAACTGGGACGCCGTCTCTTAATATGCCGATATAATTAAACGCCGATGAAGGACGCCGAAGAACTCTGCCGCTTTGCCGAAGCGCTCGCCGACGCCGCGCGCGCCGCCGCCCTCCCGCATTTTCGCGCAGCCGTCGCCGTGGAATGCAAAGCCGACGCCTCGCCCGTTACCGCCGCCGACCGCGCCGCCGAAAAAGCGATGCGCGAAATGATAGAAAACAATTACCCCTCGCACGGCGTCATCGGCGAAGAATTCGGCAACGAACGCGAAGGCGCGGAAACGGTGTGGTCGCTGGATCCGATTGACGGCACCCGCAGTTTTATCACCGGCAGCCCGCTTTTTTGCTGCCTCATCGCGCTGTTGCGCGGGGGGTTGCCCGTCATCGGCGTCATAGATTTGCCCGCGCTTAATGAACGCTGGCTCGGCGTTGACGCGAACGGTTTGCGGCGCGCTTTGTTTAATAAAAAACCCTGCGCCGTTTCGCAATCCGCGTCGCTCGCAACCGCGACGATGATAACGACGACTTTGGGACTCGCCGAAGACGAACGCGAAAACTCTTTGCGCAAACTTTGCAACGCCGCCGGGCAAACGCGGCTCGGCGGCGACGGCGGCGCTTACGGCTGCGTCGCTTCCGGCTTCGCCGATTGCGCCTGCGATTACGAAATGCAGCCGCACGATTATCTTCCGCTGCCGCCCATTGTGCGCGCCGCCGGCGGCGTCGTCAGCGACTGGGAAGGAAACGAAAACATCGGCGCAAAAAACGGAAAAACAAAAATACTCGCGTCCGCTTCGCGCGCGTTGCACGAAAGCGCGCTGAAAGAATTGCAGTAAAACAATGAACGCGAAAGTTTTAATAACCGGCGCCGCCGGATACATCGGCAGCCACACCGCGTGGGATTTTATTGATTCCGGCTGCGAAGTCGTCGCGCTGGACAATTTATGCACCGGCTTTCGCGAAATGTGCCCGCCGCCGGCGAAGTTTGTGGAAGGAAACGCCGGCGACGCCGAATTGCTTTCGCAAATTTTCCGCGCCGAAAATATATCCGCCGTCGTGCATATCGCTGGCAGCGCAAGCGTCCCCGAATCGGTCGCCGACCCGGAAAAGTATTACCGCAACAACACCGCCGCGTCGCTGGTGTTGATGGAGGAATGCGCGCGAAACAATGTGCGCGATTTTGTTTTTTCGTCGTCCTCGGCGGTGCAGCACGGAACGCCGGGCGAGTTTTTGGACGAAACAATGCCAACAATAACCATCAGCCCCTACGGCGCGAGCAAACTGATGACCGAGCAAATGCTCGCCGACATCGGCGCCGCGCGCGGCTTGCGCTGGTGCGCGCTGCGGTATTTTAATGTTTGCGGCGCCGACGAAAAAATGCGCGCCGGCGACTGCAAAAAAAACGCGACGACTTTGGTGAAAGCCGCGATGGAATGCGCCGCCGGTTTGCGAAAAGAAGTGCGCGTTTTCGGCGAAGATTACAAGACCGAAGACGGCACCGCCGTGCGCGATTACATTCATGTCTCCGACATCGCCGCCGCCCACCGCCTCGCGCTCGCGCATCTCGCCGCGGGCGGAAAAGGCGGCGCGTTCAATGTGGGAATCGGAAAAGGATTCAGCGTGCGCGAAGTCATCGCCGCCGCGCAAAAAGCAAGCGGCAAAACTTTTCCTACCCCGTCCGCCCCCCGCCGCCCCGGCGACCCCCCCCGCGTCGTCTCCAACCCCGCCCGCGCCTTCAAGGAATTAAACTTCCGCCCCCGCTTCGCCGAAATAACCCCAATGCTAAAAACCGCATGGCAATGGGAAACCCTCCTGCGCGAAAAAAACGGCGAAAAACGGAAATGACGGCACTGTCTCGTTACATCTCTCCAGAGATGTAACGCAGCCAAAAAGAGCGGGCGTCCCCGCCCGCTCAAACTAACCGTCATTCCCGCACTCCTGTTAAAAACGGGAATCCGGCAAATTAATCAGGGGCGGCGGGGGCGGCGTTTATGGCGAATGCGTTATAATCCGCGGGGTATGTCCGGCAAACTTCCCGCTTTTGAAAATCATTGCGCGCAGGAGACGCGGTTTACCACTTGCTACATGTGCGCCTGCCGCTGCGGCGTCAAGGTTACGCTGGAAGGCGGGCGCATACGCTTTATCCAGGGCAACCCCAACCACCCCGTCAACCGCGGCGTGCTTTGCGGCAAGGGCAACGCCGCCATTATGAAACAGCAGTCGCCGGCGAAACTGCGCGCGCCGATGCTGCGCAAGCCCGGCAGCGAGCGCGGCGCCGGCGAGTTTTCCGAAATATCGTGGGAGGAAGCGCTGGACATCCTCGCAAAAAAACTCGCCGCCATCCGCGCGAGCGACCCGGACAAACTCGCATTCTTCACCGGGCGCGACCAAATGCAGGCGCTCACCGGATTGTGGGCTTCGCAATTCGGCACGCTCAACTGGGCGGCGCACGGCGGTTTTTGCTCCGTCAATATGGCCGCGGCGGGGCTTTTGACGACCGGCTTTTCCTTTTGGGAATTCGGCGAACCCGACTGGGAGTTGGCGCGCTATTTCCTCCTCTGGGGCGTCGCCGAAGACCACGCCTCCAACCCGCTCAAAATAGGAATGAAAAAACTCAAAGAGCGCGGCGCAAAAATAGTCGCCATAAACCCCGTGCGCACCGGTTATCAGGCGATTGCCGACGAATGGATTCCCGCGCGCCCGGGAACCGACGGCGTTTTGGCGATGGCGATGGCGCAAACTTTATTGCGCAGCCGGAAAATGGACGAGGAGTTTCTCGTCCGTTACACAAATATGCCGTGGCTGGTAATTCAAAATCCCGGCGGCGCGAATCACGGTTTGTTTGCGCGCGGCGAAAACGGCGGCCCCCTCGCGTGGGATTTGGAAAACGAAAAAACAATCGCCGCGAATCTCCCGCAAATCGCGCCGGCGCTTTTCGGCGAATACAAACTCGCAAACGGCGCGCGCGCAAAAACCGCGATGACGCTCTTCGCCGAGCGCGCGATGGAAACAACATACGCGCCAAAAAACGCCGCAAAGATTTGCGGAATACCCGCGGCGACCATTGAAAGAATTGCGGATGAAATGTCCGCCGCCGCTTTGGAAAATCCGCAAACGATAAAAACGCAATGGACGGACTGTCACGGCGCAAAACATCAATCGTTCGCCGCGCGCGCGGTCGCGATGCACGCGATGCGCGGAATATCGGCGCATTCCAACGGCTTCCAAACCTGCCGCGCGATTCATTTTTTGCAGGCGCTGCTCGGCGCGATAGATGCGCCCGGTTCGCATTTGGCGAAGCCGCCTTACCCAAAAAACCCGCCGTGCAGTCCCCCGCCGGCAAAAACTTCCGCGCCCGGAAAACCCTTAAGCTGCGCGCCTTTGGGAATGCCCGCATCGCCCGCCGACCTCGTCGTAAACAAAAAAGGCGAGCCGCTGCGCATTGACAAAGCGTTTTCGTGGGACGCGCCCTTCGCCGCGCACGGGCTTTTGCATAATGTTCTCGCAAACGCCGCAAACGCCGACCCCTATCCCATAGACGCGCTGATGATTTTTATGGCGAACCTCGCGTGGAATTCCTCAATGGATTCCAAAGCCGCCGTTCGTTATCTCACAAAAAAGCGCGGCGACGGTTACGCCATTCCTTTCGTCGTCGTTTGCGACGCCTTTCATTCCGAAACGGTAAACTACGCCGACCTCGTTTTGCCCGACACGACATATTTGGAGCGGCACGATGTCATCTCGCTTTTGGACCGTCCGATTTCGGAAGCGCACGCGGTTTGCGATGCGGTGCGCGCGCCCGTTGTCCCCCCGCAACACAACACCCGTCCGTGGCAGGAAGTGCTTGTGGAACTCGGCGAGCGTTTGAAGTTTCCGATTTTTACCAAAGAAAACGGCGAACGAAAATACGACGGCTATCGCGACTTCATCGCGCGATGGGAAAAAACCCCCGGCGTCGGCTTTCTCGCCGGATGGCGCGGAAAGAACGGCGAAAAAACCGTAACCGGCGAGCCGAACCCCGGACAATGGAAACAATACGAGGAAAACGAATGCTTTTTCCGCGAAGAACTCCCGCCCGCCGCGCGGTATTTGCGCTTTGCCAACCGCGATTATTTGCGTTATGCAAAAAACGCCGGCTGGATTGCAAGCGAGGAGCAAATTGTTTTGCAGTTGTATTGCGAGCCGCTGCAAAAATTCCGATTGGCGGGCGAGGGTTTTGGCGACGCCGTCCCGCCGAAGGAATGTCAGCGCGAGCGTTTGCGCGAGCATTGCGACCCGCTCCCCTTTTGGTCGCCGCCGCTTTTGCATAAAACAAATGCGGGGGACAAAAAGGGGGGGCTCTTTTACGCCGTAACGCAGCGCCCGATGTTTATGTATCATTCGTGGGATTCGCAAAACGCGTGGCTGCGGCAGATAGCCGACCGCAATCCGGTTTTCCTAAACGCCGCCCGCGCCGCCGAAGAAGGATTGCGCGACGGCGACTGGGTCTGGCTTTCCTCGCCTTTGGGGCGCGTCGCCGCCGCCGTAAAAACAATGGACGGCGTGCGCCCCGACACCGTCTGGACATGGAACGCAATCGCAAAAAACACTTCCGCCCCCGGCGCGTGGGGGCTTTCCGCCGATGCCGCCGAAGGCGCCGAGGGTTTTTTGATGAATCACATCATCCCCGAAATATTGCCGGAAAACGGCGAAGGAAAAACCGCCATAAACAACAGCGACCCGGTAACCGGCCAAGCGGCGTGGTACGACCTCCAAATCCAAATAACAAAAATGACCGACGCCGAACGCGAACAACAAATGCAAAAAACCGCCTCTCCGAAAAACCCGCCCCCCGAAGGCGAAAAACAATTGCGCTACGCCACCCACAAAGCCGTCCACCTGACCCGCCCCCTGCGCGATGTCCTGACGCGGAAATAAAAAGAACAACCCCCGTTTCCCGGCCGTCATTCCTGCGAAAGCAGGAATCCACCGCCGAACGCCAACGGCGTCGGCGGCTAATCCCCCGATGCATTGACACCTTCGGCGTCAACGCTGGATTCCTGCTTTCGCAGGAATGACGGAATTGACGGCGTTATGTTATACTTCACCCCGTCCGCGCCTTATCACGCTGGCACGGAAACCAAAAGGAAAAACAGCAATGAAAAACATCAAACACCTGTTGCAAGAGCGCGCGCCGGAATTGTTGCGCGCCGAAATCAAACTCGTGCGGCATGTGATTAAAAATAAACGCAAATACCCGCCTGAATTGCGGACATTTGTCAGGAGTTCCAAAGCGAACTTTGCCGAATGGCAATGCGTGATTGGCAAAAAAAGCAACGGCAAACATTTGCGCAAGTGCGATCTTTTCGTGTCGTCTTGCGATTTGCCGGACGGGCGCGCATTGTTCACCGGCGTGTTCCGCAACGGTAGCGGCAACTCGCCGCCCACGCTGGCACTCGGTGACCTGTCCCCGGCACTCGCGGACATTTACCGGGTGTTATACCGCCGGGAAAGGGCAAGGGGGCAAAAACCGGATGAGCGCTATCTTTTCCAATTCCGAAAAGATTCGCGTTTTGCGGACTTGGAGCGGCGCGTCGTGATTGTGTGGGGGGCGGGCGCCCGCGCTTGGGTGCAGAATTTTGACTCCAATAATCCGAAGAGAATTTTGCCTGCTTTGGGCGAACCGCGTCCGATTTTTAACGAGGGTTACGACGATTGAACTCTGCCCCCGTCATTCCCGCGAAAGCGGGAATCCATACAAACCCCGCGCCCTCTATGGATTCCCGCTTTCACGGGAATGACGAATTATGATACAATGTCAATCTGCGTCATACTGGAATGTGACGCCACGCAAATGAAAGGACGCCACAAATGAACGAACCATTGAATTTTTCCCCCGCCAAAATTTTGGCGGGTATGCGCCCCCTTTCCATCATCGCCGTTGGTCATGGTGTTGCCGCCCTGCTTTTCGCTTTGACGCCCGCCGCCGGCGCCGAGGAATATCAGTCGGAAACCGAAAGGCGGCTGGGAATCATTAAGAAAAAGTGCGAAACAGGCGAACTTACGCACTGCCCGCACTTGGAAAAGAAACGGCCGCAAAACGGTGCGGATACCCCAAAACAAGTATCCCGGTCCTGCATTTCCGACGGCTTTCGCGGAATCAGGCCCCCGATTCGCGTGGAACGCGCAGTCAAGGAGGTTTTGGCAGACCCCGGCAGTTATGAGTTTGTCAGCGCCAGCCAAATAGGGCGCGACATTATCATTGTGTTTCGTGGCAGCAACGCCTACGGCGCAAAAGTTGTTGACCGTGCAGTTGTTACTACGGACGGTAACTGCAATCCGGTGTCGGTAAAATAAAAACTGACGATGAAACTCGGGCTCGTCATTGACTTGGACACTTGCGTCGGCTGCCATGCTTGCGCGACCGCTTGCAAGCAGTGGAACACATCGGGGGCGACGGGGCCGCTGACCGACGAACGCCCCTACGGGCGCGACCCGGAGGGCGTTTGGTTTAACCGGGTGCGCACTTTTGAAGCGGAGGATTCGCCGGAAACGCCGGGCGGGCGCGCCGTGCATTTTCCGATGTCGTGCATGCATTGCGAGGACGCCGACTGCGTGACCGTCTGCCCGACCGGCGCGTCTTACAAACGCGAAGAGGACGGCGTCGTTTTGGTGGACCAGGAAAAATGCATGGGATGCAATTTGTGCGCTTGGGCCTGCCCCTACGGCGCGCGCGAATTGGATTCCGCCGACGGCACGATGAAAAAATGCACGCTGTGCATAGACCGCATTTACGACGAAAACCTGCCGCCCGCGGAAAGGCAGCCGGCTTGCGTTTTGACATGCCCGACCAACTCGCGCGTGTTCGGCGATTTTGACGACCCCGATTCGCAAGTTTCCAAACTCACGCGCGAGCGCAACGGCGCCGGCTTGCTCCCCGAGCTCGGTTACAAACCGGTAAACCAATACCTCCCCCCCCGCAAACCCGCAAAAGCAACCCCCGCCCCCGCGCAAACGGAACCGCCCCCCGCCCAAGAATCCCCCCCCCGCAACTGGATAAACAAAATCATCCGGCGGTAAGCGTCATTCCGGCGAAAGCCGGAATCCATACGGGCTTTGCTTTTGCCGACGGATTGCGGACGGCGGCGGATTTGGCTTTTTCTCCGGCCTTGTATGGATTCCAGCTTTCGCCGGAATGACGGGGTGTTGATGGATTTAATGGGCGTTCTCCACCCCCCCGGGGGTTTTTCGCCCCCCAAAGCCCCGTGGGGGCGGCCAAACTCCGACCCCCCCCCGCAAGCGGCGGGGGGTATAGTAGGCGCAAACGGTGGTATCATTAACTCATCCGCCCATGCAAAACGGCGGGCGGGGGAAACGAACGATGGCAAAACGCAAGATTGAAAACTACCAGCATTCCGGCAAGGAGCGCCCGAACAACCCGCCGGTGGGGCTGGTAACGCCGAAGACCGACGCCGACGCGGGCAAACAAAAATACGCCCACGACCCGCATCTGGACCCGCAACTGCAATGGGCGGGCAAGCGCGAAAACGCCGGGTTTGAAGTGCCGACGGTTTCGCTGCATGTCCACGAACGCATAGACCCGCGCACGATAATGGACGCCGTGCGCAAGCACAACGGCGCCGGGCATTTGCAGGGCGCGCTTTTTGCCAAAGAGCGCAAAATCCCGCTGCGGCAGGAAATTGAGTTTTACCGCCATTCGCACAATTGGAGCAACCGCCTCGTCGCCGGCGATTCCCTGCTGGTGATGAACTCCCTGCTGCAAAAAGAAAACATGGCGGGAAAAGTCCAGTGCGTTTATATGGACCCGCCTTACGGAATCAAATACGGCTCCAACTTTCAGCCCTTCGTCAACAGGCGCGAAGTCAAGGACGGCAAGGACGAGGATTTGACCGCCGAGCCGGAAACGATTAAGGCCTTCCGCGACACTTGGGAATTGGCGATACATTCCTATCTTTCCTATTTGCGCGACCGGCTTTTGCTGGCGCGCGAACTGCTGACGGACAGCGGCAGCGTTTTTTTGCAAATCGGCGACGAGAATGTGCATCGCGTTGGAATGGTGATGGACGATATTTTTGGAGCGGGAAACCGCGTGGCGACTATATCTTTCGCCACGACCAGCGGCAGTTCCACCGCGCATTTGCCGCAAGTGGCGGATTATTTGTTGTGGTATGCCAAAGACAAAAAAACAATGAAATACCGTCAATTGTATGAACCGCTTTCGCGCGCGGAAATTGTGGAACATTTTAGTTCCTATGCAATGGTGGAATTACCCGATGGCAAGTGCCGCAAGTTGAGCGCGGAGGAAGTATTTTCTCCTGACAAATATTTGCCGGAAGGCGCGCGCCTTTACCGCCGCACAGGGCTTGATTCACAAGGCGTTTCCAAAACAGGTCGTTCCGAACCGTATAAATGGAATGACAAAACTTTTCGTTGCTCGGAAAAGCGGCAATGGTCGGTGTCCAAAGAGGATATGGACCGTCTGGCGAAAATGGGACGGCTGGAAGCGATTGCAGGAAAAGAAAATTCCCTGATGTGGAAAAGATACGAAGATGAAGTTCCGGGGCGGCGCATCAATAATGTTTGGCCCGTGCAGATGTATCCGAGCGAAAAACGGTATGTCGTGGAAACTTCCACAAAGGCGATTCAGCGTTGTGTGCTAATGGCGACCGACCCGGGCGACCTTGTTTTTGACCCGACTTGCGGCAGCGGCACGACTGCGGTTGTTTGCGAACAGTGGGGGCGGCGCTGGATAACCTGCGACACTTCGCGCGTCGCTTTGACTCTCGCGCGCCAGCGACTGATGACCGCTCATTTTGATTATTACAACCTCGCCTATCCGAAAGAGGGCGTCGGCAGCGGTTTTGTTTATAAAACCGTCCCCAAAGTGTCCGCCAAGATTCTGGCGGAGGGAAGAAACACTTACGAAACCCTTTACGACCAGCCGGAAAAGGACGCGAAAAGAGTGCGCGTAACGGGTCCATTTACTGTGGAAGCGGTGCCGGCGCCGACGGTAAAACCGTTGCGGGAAAGCGACGCGCCGCCGATGCCGGCCGACGATTCGGTCGCGCGCAGCGGCGAAACGCTGCGGCAAAAAGAATGGCGGGAAGAACTTTTTAAGACCGGCATTCTCGCCAAAGGCGGGCGCAAACTTTCGTTTTCGCGCGTGGAACCGCTGCCCGGCAACTGGCTGCACGCCGACGCCGAAACGGACGCCCAAGGGAACGACGGCAAACCGCTGCGCGCGGTTGTTTGCTTCGGCCCCGAACACGCGCCGATGGAACAGCGGCAAGTGGAAAACGCAATACAGGAATCGCAAACGCTGCTGCCGCGCCCGGGCATAGTCGTTTTCGCGGCTTTTCAGTTTGACCCCGAAGCGGCGAAGGACATAGACGAAACGCGCTGGGAGGGGATGATTTTTCTCAAGGCGCAGATGAATCCCGACATGCAAACCGGCGATTTAAAAAAGAAAAGCGCGGGCAGCCAGAGTTTCTGGCTGGTGGGGCAGCCCGAAGTGGATGTTCGGCGGGTGCTTAAAGGCCCCGACAGCAACCGCTGGGAAGCGGAGGTTTACGGCTTTGATTACTTCAACACGCAAACCGGCGAAATGGAAAGCGGCAACGCCGAAGACATCGCCGTGTGGATGCTGGACACGGACTACGACGGGCGCTGCCTGTATCCGGCGCAGGTGTTCTTCCCGCTCGCGGGCGAAGGCGGCGGCTGGGCGAAACTGGCGCGCAACCTGCGGGGGGAAATTGACGAGGAACTGATAGAGGCATACCGGGGGACGGTGTCGCTGCCCTTTGACCTTGACAAAAACCGCCGGGTTGCGGTTAAAATAGCGGACAAGCGGGGGATAGAAAGCATCGCCGTGGTGCAAATCCGCCCGCCGGGAAAAATCGGCAAATGATAACCAAACTGACATTGGGGAATTTCCGCCTGTTTGACGAGCCGGTGACGGTTCGCTTCCGCCCGGTCACGGTGCTGATAGGGGGCAACAATTCGGGCAAGTCGTCCGTCATCAAGTTTCTGCTGATGCTGCAGCAGTCGCTGAGCCCGCTCTCGCCGGATTTTCTCAACCCGGAGGGGGAGCGGGTGAAGTTGGGGGAATTCAAATCCCTGAAAAACACGCAGTCCAAAAAGGACATGCTGACTTTCGCGCTGGAATTGGAAACCGCGAAGGTTTCGCGCGGGGCGGAATTGATAATTGACGCGATGGGAACGGGGAAAAAGCCCGAAGAGACCCCTCCGTTGCCCGAAGGAAAAATTGATTGGGATGTCAAAGCGCGGTTTTCTATTTCCGCCGCTGTTCCTTACCTGAGGGCAAAAAAAGGCGAGCATACGGTGACTGCAACCAGCAGCAGCGGTTTTGTGCTTTTCCCGTTGCATCGGAAAATTAGGAGGCACTCGTCCGTGTTTATGGGGTTTACCCAATTGGCTGAAAAGGCCATGCTGGAACAATCCGGGAAAATGATAGATGATTTTTTAAAAAAGGTTGCCACGGCAACGGGCAACGCTGATTCTCTTCCGGGCGGCATTCTTTATCGCCCCGTCAAAGAAATGTACACCGAGGCGTATATTGAAGGTGCGCGAATGGAGATCATCGGAATGCGGCATCTTGCCCCAACGCGCCAAACTTTCAGTCGCGTCATGGAATTGGCTTCGCCGCCGGAAGGAATTGTGGGATTTGACGGCAAACATGCGATGCCGCATCTGAAAAAAATCATGGATAATCGCGGGGGCGCGCAAACCGAGTTGGTTTCGCGTTACCTGAATCTGATTTGCGACATTGAAAAAATTCGGTTTAGCAAAACCGATTATTTGTCGGATGCTTACATTAAAGTAACTGCCACCAACAGGCACACCCACGCCACCCACCACTTGCCGGACTTCGGCTTTGGCGTCAGCCAGGCCCTTCCGATTATCGTTCAGGGCGCGATTGCGCCGAAAGGCGCGCAGTTTATGGTTGAGCAGCCGGAGGCGCAATTGCATCCGACCGCGCAATTGGAATTGGGGAGTTTTTTCGCGGACATTTGGAAAAAATTCGGCGTGGGCTCAATTATAGAAACCCACAGCGACAACATTCTCCTGCGCCTGCGCCGCCTCGTTGCAAACGGCACTCTCAGCAAGGACGATGTCTCCGTCGCCTTTTTTGAAATTGACAAAAAAGGCAAGGCGACGGTAAAAAATCTTGACATAGAAGCGGACGGCTCAATGGATCCGGGCTTGCCGATGGAGTTTTTCCACGCCGACATCATTGAGGGATTGGAACTCGGAGTCGGCAAATGACTTTTCTCCGCGACTGCGTCGCCATAGACACGAATGTGTTTGAGCATCTTCTTAACCCGCAAGAAAACACTTGCGGGCACATCACCGTCCTGTTGACGGCGCTGGCCAAATGCGGCTCCGTCCTGATAGTCGACGAAAAGCAAGAAATTGAGAAAGAATACAATCACCGCTTGAAAAAATTAATTAAGGCGGCGCACAACAAAGACCAAAGGGTCGGGAGGTTGTTGAGATTTTGGATTCGGGCAAAGCCCAAATCCAAGACGCGAATCGCCGTGAATTATAACGACGCGCTGATGACCGGCATCAAACGGATAATCCCCCGGAATTCCATTGACCGGATATTTGTTTATGTCGCGCTTCACAAGGATCGCGCGCTAATATCCAACGACCACTGGGACATCATCGGCGAAAAAAAGAATCTGTTGCGCCTCAGAAAAGGCGCGAATTCTGCTATCCTTACTTCCGGGGAAGCCGCCGCCTGTTTGCAAAAACAATGACCGAGAAGCCGGACAGTTTGATTATCAACTCGCCCTACGGCGAGCCGGCGGAGCATTGGCGGGCGGTGGAGGGCGCGGAATCGCTGGCGCGCGAGCCGGGGCGCAGGTCGGCGGGGTATATGACCGCCGACCCGAAAGCGAAGCCGCATCAGGACGGCGGGATATTCGTCCCCCTGCCGCTGGTCAATCAAATCCGCGGGCGCGTCGGCAAATGGCGCGGCGAGGGCTACCCCGGCGTTACCGGCGCGACCAAAACGCTTTTGGAATACTGGTGCGACAAAGAGCAGCGGGAATTCCCTTTTTTCTTTTGCCAGATGGATGCGATTGAAACGCTGATATGGCTTGTTGAAGCGCCGGACGCCGGAAAAACCGGCGCCGGCATTCCCTCCGACGGCGGCGCCTTCCGGCGGCTTTGTTGCAAACTGGCCACCGGCACCGGCAAAACCGTCGTGATGGCGATGCTCGCCGCGTGGCAAATCATAAACAAAGCCGCAAACCCGCAGGACGCGCGGTTTTCCAAAAACATTCTTGTCGTCGCCCCCGGACTGACGGTAAAAGACCGGCTGCAGGTTTTGCTTCCTTCGGGCGGCGGCTATTACGACGAATTCGGCGTCGTCCCCCCCTCTTTCGCCGACAAACTGCGGCAGGGAAAAATAGTCATACTTAACTGGCACGCGCTCGCATGGGAAAGCGAAGAAAAAATCAAAAACAAAAAAGGCGCGGACAAGCGCGGCGCAAAAAGCGACGACGCATGGTTGCGCGACACGCTCGGCGAAATGTCCGCCGCGCGCGGCCTCGCCGTCATAAACGACGAGGCGCATCACGCATGGCGCGTTTCGGCGAAAACAAAAGGCGCGAAAAAGGACGAGGTTGACCGGGCGACAAAATGGATAGGCGGGCTGGACCGCATCCACCGCGCGCGCGGCGTTTTGAATTGTTTTGATTTTTCGGCGACGCCGTTTGTTCCGGGCGGGAAAAAAGCCGCCGAGGAAGGTTTGTTCGGCTGGATTGTCAGCGACTTCGGGCTGAACGACGCGATTGAATCCGGGCTGGTTAAAACCCCGCGCATCGTCGTGCGCGACGACGCCCCGCCCGACGCCAAAACCTACAAGCCGCGCCTTTACCACATCTACAACGATTCGGAAGTGAAGGACGACCTGAACCGCAAAGCGGGGGCAAAAGAACCGCTGCCGGCTTTGGTAACCGCCGCCTACACCCTGCTGGGCTGGGACTGGGAAAAGACAAAAAAAGAATGGAAAAAGCGGAACGCGCAAACGCCGCCGGTGATGATTAGCGTGGTAAACCGCATTGAAACGGCGGACCGCGTAAAATTCATGTTTGACCGCAAAGCGGTGGAAGTTCCCGCGCTGTGCGAGCGCGAAGGCATTTTGCAGATAGACACCAAAACTCTTAAAACCGCGGAAACCCCCGGCGGCGGCGCGGAAACAAAAACCGGCAAACAATCCGCGGAAACATTGCGGGGGCAACTCAACACCGTGGGGCAGCCGGAAAAATCCGGGCAAAACATCCAAAATGTAATATCCGTGGAAATGCTTTCCGAAGGATGGGACGCGCGCACGGTCACGCATATTATGGGGTTGCGCGCGTTTTCCAGCCAACTGCTTTGCGAACAAGTTATCGGGCGCGGATTGCGGCGCGCGTCCTACGATGTCAACGAACAAACCGGAATGTTTGAGCCCGAATATGTGAATGTGTTCGGCGTGCCGTTCAGTTTTCTGCCGCACGAAAAAGAAGCGGATTCCCCGCCGCCGCCGCCGCCGAAAAAGACGGTGATGCCGGACCCCGCAAAAAGCGAATTTGCGCTGACTTGGCCGAACATTGTCCGCATAGAACGCTCGTTCAACCCGGCGCTCGCTCTCAACGCAAAAAAAGCCGCGCCGCTGACGCTGAACGCTTCGGAAACTCCGCAACTTGCGGAAGTCGCCCCGTCCGTCGGCGGCAAGCCCGACCTTTCGCGAATAACCGACATCAATCTGGAAGAATTGCGGAAAAAACAGCGCCGGCAGCAGGTCGTTTTCCGCGCGGCGAGCGACATTTGGCATCAGATGAAACCCGGCTGGAAGGGTTCGCCGCAGGCGTTGATGGCGCAGATTGCCGGCATCACCGAAGATTTTATCGCGTCCGGGCGCATTACGGTGACACCCGCCCTCTTTAACGAAGGCAAAAACAAATTGCTGGTCATCACGCTCAATATGTCCAAAGTCGTTCAGCATATTTGGCATGCGATTGAATTCGCCAACACCGAAACACTGCGCCCGGTTTTTGACGACGCCCGCCCCGTCCGTTCCACCGCGGACATGCGCCCGTGGAGAACCGGAAAACCCTGCGAACACGCGCGCCGCAGCCACATTAATTTGTGCGTTTACGACAGCGCGTGGGAAGCGTCCGAAGCGCACGAACTGGACAAAAACAAGGATGTCGCGGCGTGGGCAAAAAACGACCATCTCGGTTTTGAAGTAGTTTATATTCACGCCGGCGCGGTTAGAAAATACCGCCCCGATTTTATCGTCCGGCTGCGCGGCGGCGAAATGCTGGCGCTGGAAGTCAAGGGGCAGGAAAGCGAACAGGACCGGGCAAAACGCCGCTTTCTGAAAGAATGGGCGAAAGCGGCAAACAACCACGGCGGATTCGGCCGCTGGTCGGTCGCCGTTTCCAAAACGCCCGGCGACATAAAAGATATTATCGCCCGGTGCGCGCGCCCGCAACGGTGACGCCGCATTCGGCGGACGATTAATTATTGCCGCGGCTGCTTGCGCTTTGCTGGAAAACACAATTCAATTTGCCGTTGTTGCTTTTGCGCTGGTGGTTTCGCCGGGGCCGGACACGATGGTTATTTTGCGCCACAGCGTCGGCGGGGGCGGGCGGCGGGCGGGGTTTTTTGCCGTTCTCGGGGTGCAGGCGGGGCTGGTCGGGCATATTATTCTGGTTGTTTCCGGGCTTAGTTTAATTGTCGCCGCCGACGCGCGGCTTTTGCGCGCGCTCGCATTTGCCGGCAGCGCGTATTTGGCGTGGCTGGCGGCGGGGATTGTCCGCTCGCCCATCGCCGTCGCCGGCGCAAACTCCGAAATTGCGGCGCGCGCCGGCGAACCGTTCCGGCAGGGATTGTTTTCCAATCTTTTAAATCCGAAGGTGATATTTTTGTTCGTCGGGCTGATGCCGAACTTCGCCGGCGCAAAAAGCGCGCCGCCGGAATTGCAATTCGCCGTTTTGGGCGCGACGCTCATCGTCATCAACACGATGTATCAAAGCGCGCTCGCGGCCTTCGCCGATTCCGTCCGCCGCTTTCTTTCCGACGACGCGAAGCAAAAAACGGCGCGCTGGATTTTGGGCGGCGCGCTATTTTTTTTCGCCGCCGTGCTTTTTGTGGAAAATGTTTTGGAAAAATGAACTTCGCCGTTTTGCGCGGTAGAATTGCGGCGCATTGAATGAAGCCCGCGCTTTCCATCGTTGTTTTCACCGTGCTTTCCGGCGCCGGGCTGGGGCTGGCGGCGGCGCTCGCTTTTTTCGGCGGCGGCGACGCGCTTTTTTGGCGCGCGGCGGCGCTTTCGGTTTTGCTCACCGGCGGCGGCTTGCTGGCGAGCGTTTGGCATTTGGCAAACCCCAAAAACGCGTGGCGCGCGGTGATGCGCCTGCGCTCGTCGTGGCTTTCGCGCGAGGCGGTTTTGGCTTTTTTGTTTTTTGCGCTGACGGCGCTTTGGGCATTGCATCGTTACCGCAACGGCGGCGGCGGAATCGGCGGCGCGGTTTTGCCCGCGGCGGCGGGGTTTTGCGCGCTGGCGACGGTGTTTTGCACTGCGATGATTTATCAATCGCTGAAACCGATAGCGGCGTGGAATCATCCGTTGACATCCATTAATTATCTCGCCCTTTCGCTGACGAGCGGAGCGGCGCTTTTTGCCGCGCTTTCCGGCGGGCGCGGCGCGGCTTTTGCGGCGGTTGTTTTTGCGGCGACATCCGCAGTCGGAAAATTAATGCATTACCGCCGCATCGGAAAAGCGAAAGGAATCCGCATAGGCCGCGCGGCGGGCTTTTCGCGCGCGAAGGCGAAACTGCTGGAAGCCGGACATACGGGGCCGACTTTTCTCACGCGCGAATTTATATTTGACGCGCCCGCGGATTTGCTGCGGCGGTTGCGAATTGCCGCGATGCTTTTGTGTTTTGCCCCACCGGTCGCCGGCGCCTGCGCGATATTATTTGCAAAAGCCGCGCCGTCCCCGTTCGCGGAAACAGTAATGGCGGCGTCCATCCCCCCGATGTTTTGCGGCTTGTTATGCGAGCGCTGGCTGTTCTTCGCCGAAGCCCGCCACGCCGTCCGCGCCTACCACGGCGACGGCGCGCCGTAAACGGCGCGGGCGTTACGCTTTTTTCCGGTGCGACAAATCCAAAGGCAACGATGCGCGGCGGGCAACCGGCGGATGACCGGGTTCGGACTCTTCCACAAAAGTGACCGACTCGTAAAAATCGTCCAGCGCGACAAAGACGCCGTTTTCTTCCGCCCACTTTCGCATGCGCAGGTTGCAGGAATACTCCCACGAAAGAACTTCTATGCGCCAGCCGCGCTTGTGCATCCGTTCCAGCGCGCAGTGAAATCCCTTGCCGGGACCTTCGTAATATCCTTTGCCGTCGCCGGTGAGTAGCACGACGATGCCCGGGTCGCCGTTGTTGTCCAGCGCGTCCTCCATCATTTCCAACTGCAAAAAGCGGTCGGGGACTTCCTGCTCGCCGCGCAGGGAACGCTCGCGGTCGTAGAGTTCCACCTTCACGCCCTTGCTGCGCAGGTTGCTCCAAAGCCGGCGCAACTGCGGCGGCACCGAACCGGTCGCCAGCGCCTTTGCCACCGCACGGTCGGCGTGGGCCAGACGGTACATGTTTTCAAAATTGACGCGCAAACGGTAACTGGCGTCCGGGCTGCCCTCGCGCTCGTCCGCCAGCCCCTGCGCCCCGATAAAAATGTTGGAGTTGTCCCAGTAAACGAAAATCTTGTCCATACGGTTGATTATAACACGATAACGCCTGATGCTTTGCGGACTTCTGTGCGAGCGCTGGCTATCCTTTGCCGAGTCCTGCCGCGCCGTCCGCATACCTGTTACCGTTTTTGATACAAAAAGAGCGGAATTTGTTATAATAGAGTCACAATCGGGAGAGCGCGAGATGAAAAAAGAAGACCTGGTGACATGCCCCAAATGCGATAATGAGTTTCCGCTTGCCGAAGCGGTGAGGGGAGCGTTGCAGACGGAACGCGTTGCTTTGCGCGCGGAGATTGAACAAACAACACGCATGAGCGCGAAAGCGGAACGGGATGCGGCGGTTAAAGAAGCCCTCCGCGAGGTGGAGGAAAAAGCCGGCCGTGAAAAACAGGCGATGCAAGAGCGCCTTAAGCAATCCGACTTGACGGCCGAAAAAGCCAGTAAAGAGGCGGCCAAAGCCATTGAAGAACAGATGAGGGCGGAAAACGCTCTTAAAAAAGCGGAGGCGGAAACCGCCGAAAAAGCGAGCGTTATGGCGCAAAAATATGTGAACGACGCCGTTCAGGCCGAAGTCCGAAAAGTGAAACTTGCCGCAGGGCGCGAAGTGCAGGCAATGCAAAATCGCCTGAATGACTCCGACAAGCGGGCAAATCAGGCCCGGGAAGATGCGAACGAAGCCATCAGGAAAAAGACGGAACTGGTCACTCGCATTAAAAGCATGCCCGCGGAAGTTGCTGAAAAGGCGGAGACGCTTGCGAAGCAACAAGTGGAAGGCGCCGTTAAAAGCGCGGTACAGGAAACGGAAGCAACCATGCGCCGGGAACACAATGCGACGGTTGCCGCGCTTAGGGCCGCGAAAGAAAGTGCAACGAAACGCGCAGAAGAACGCGAGAGTCAAATCCGCGCGGAAGAGGCGGACAAACAGCAATTGACGATTGCGACCAAAGAAAAAACAATTGGCGATTTGCGCCGGGAATTGGCGTTGCTGCAAAGCAAAGCCACTCCCGCACATCCGGAGTCGGAGGGCGAAGTACTCGAACAAATCGTCCAAAGCAAATTGGAAAGGTCGTTTGTCATTGACGGGGTTCAACCCATTCCCAAAGGCGTGGCTGGGGCTGACATTTTGCAGGAGGTGCGCGATGACAGCGCCCGTTTTTGCGGCCGCATTTTGTGGGAAGTTAAAAACGCCAAGTTGTGGCAAAAAGCATGGTTGGGAAAATTAAAAAATGACCAGCAAAAAGCGGAAGCTGACATTGCTGTGATTGTTTCTGATGCTCTTCCCCCGGAAGCGGAAGGCACCGGCTTCGCGCTCGCCAATAATGGCGTCTGGATAACCGGGAAAAAAGGGGTTATTCCTCTGGCCACTGCGTTGCGCGTCCAATTAAAGGAGGTGTCGGACGCCCGCGCCTATTCCGTGGGCAAAGAAGAAAAGATGGACATGCTGTACAAGTATTTGACCGGGCCCCAATTTAAGCGGCTGGTTGAATCCATTGGCAGCGCCTACGAGGAGATGAAAGTCCAATTGGAAAAAGAGCGCGCTCAAATGGGCAAACACTGGGCAACGCGCGAAAAACATCTGAATCGCGTGCTTGAAGGCATGGCCACCATGCGCGGGGACTTTGAAGGCATCGTCGGAAAGCAACCCGCGCTTGACATGTTGGGAGATGAGGTTTTGGGAATAGACAACGATGAGGGCGGGGAAGATAAATAACCGCAACTTAGCCGGCGATTAACCGCCGCTTTCAAAAACTCCGGCTTTGCGGTTTTTTTTGGCGGTGGCGGCGGGGAGGATTTTTCCGTTTATTGCTATGTAGACGCCGGTTGGCAGCAGGCGGGCGCAGGCGAGGGCGAAGCCGATGTTGAAGTCGGAATCGCTTTCGCGGAATTTGGCGGGGGAGAAAGCGCCGGTGAAGACGACGGTTTTATTCTTTGCCGGTTTTTGTTTGAGCGCGGATTCCACGGCGCGCGCGGTTTGCGGCATTGTGTCGGTGCCGTGCGTTATCACCATTCTTTTCGCTTTGCATTTGCGCACGGCGGCGGCGATTGTTTCGCGGTCGGCGGCGGTGATATCCAAACTGTCCTTGCGCAAAAGCGATTGCGGCGCGGCGACTTCGGCCTCGGGGGCGATTCGCGCGCGGCGCAAAACGGCTTCGGCGGCGGGCTTGCCGACGCGGTAGGCGCTTTTCGCGTCAAAATAGATTTTGTCAATGGTTCCGCCGCAGCAGAGTATGGCGATTTTTTCCATCGGCGCATTATCGCACGGCGGGCGGGCGGCGTTTATAATTAACGCGATGAAAATTGCGCGCACCGCATCGCCGCCGGGAACGGTTTTGCGGCGGGCGGCAGTTTGCGGGGCGGGTGAGGCGCTGCTTCTCGCCGATGCGGCGCGCGATTCGCCGGCGCTTTTTTTGGCGCGCGATGCGGCGCAGGCGGCGCACATAATGGACGAACTCGCATTTTTTGCGCCCGCGCTTCCGGCGCGGCTTTTGCCCGATTGGGATGTTTTGCCCTACGACATTTTTTCGCCTTCGGCGGAAACCGCGGGCCGGCGCATTGCCGCGCTCGCCGCGGCCGGCGGCGACGGCATAACCGTCGCGGCGGCGGCGACGGCTTTGGAAAAATTTCCGCCGCCGGAGTTTGTCGCCGCGCGCACTTTTGATTTGCAAACCGGCGGCAAACTGGATTTGCATGCGATGAAGGAACGGTTGCTGCGCTGCGGTTACACAAACACGGGGCGGGTTTGCGCGCCGGGGGAGTTTTCTTTGTGCGGCGGGCAGATGGATGTTTTCCCGCCCGGATGCGATTCGCCTTTTCGCTTGGTGATGCTGGACGACGAGATTGAACAGATTCGCATATTTGACCCGCGCACGCAGCGTTCGCAAAAAGAAACTTCGCGCGTGCGCTTGCTGCCGGCGGGCGAATGCGATCTTTCGGCGGAAGGGCGCGAGCGTTTTCTTTCGGCTTGGCGCGAACGATTCGGCGAAGAAGAACCGCCGCCGGAAATGTCGGCGGAAAAAGCGCCGGCGGGCGCGGAATGTTTGCTGCCGCTGTTTTTTGAAAAAAGCGCGGCGCTTTTTGATTATTTAACTTCGCGGCATTTGCTTTTTGTCGCGGACGGCGCGCGGGATGCGGCGGCGGATTTTTTGCAAAGAGCGCGCGAGCGCGAAACCTCGGCGCGGGCGCGCGGGCGCGCGGTTTTGCCCGCCGAGGAATTGTTTTTGAACGCGCGCGAGTTTTTTGCGCGCGCAAAAGCGCAGGGCGCGATTGAACTTCGCGGCGCGCTTTCCGCGACAAAACCCCCGCCGCTTTTGCGCCGCGCCGGCGAAACTCCCGCGCAATCGGCGGCCGCTGCGGCGCGCGCGGTTGCGGCGAAGGGAATGCGCGTTGTCGTCGCGACCGCGGGCGAAGGCGCGCGCGCGGCGATGCTGCGGGAGTTCGCAAAAGAAAAAGAAACAAACCGCGCGCGCGCGATTGACGGCTTTGGCGAATTGGAAAAATGCGGCGCGGGGGAAATAACCGTCGCCGTCGCCGCATTGCGCGGCGGCTTTCTTTTGCCGGAACGCAAACTCGCGGTGATTTGCGAAAACGAAACGACCGCCGGCGCGCGCGCGGTTTTGCGCGCGCAAAACTCCGGCGATTTTTCCGACGCCGGCGAAATATTGCCCGGCGATTTTGTCGTTCACCGGCAGCACGGAATCGGAAAATGCCACGGATTAAAAACCGCGACGCTCGGCGGAATCGCCGGGGAGTTTTTTGAAATTGAATACGCCGACGAAAAACGACTGTGGCTGCCGGTCGCGCAAATGCATCAGTTGTGCCGTCACCACGGCGGCGGCGCGCTTTCTTCTTTGGGCGGCGGCGGCTGGCGGCGCGCGCGCAGGCGCGCGGAAAAAAACGCGCGCGACACCGCGGCGCGGCTTTTGGAAATTCACGCGCGCCGCCTCGCCGCCGGCGGCGGGGGGATTCGCCCGGACGAAAAAACGCTGGCGCAATTCGCTTCGCGCTTTCCCTGGCCGGAAACTCCGGACCAGTCGCGCGCGATTGAAGAAACGCTCGCCGACATGCGCGCGGAAAAACCGATGGACAGATTAATCGCCGCCGATGTCGGCTTCGGCAAAACGGAAATAGCGATGCGCGCCGCCTGCGCCTGCGCGCTTTCGGGCGCGCAAACCGCAATTCTTGCGCCGACTACATTGCTCGCCGAACAGCACGCGCGCAACTTCGCCGACCGCTTCGCGGGCTTTCCGGCGACCGTCGGCGCGCTCAACCGCCTCACCGGCGCGCGCGAAAAAAAACAACTGCTGCAATCGCTCGCCGAAGGAAAAACGGACATTGCGGTCGGAACGCACGCGCTTTTGCAAACTTCGGCGCGTTATAAAAATCTCGGACTGGTTGTTATTGACGAAGAGCACCGTTTCGGCGTGCGGCAGAAAGAGCATTTTAAATCGCTGCGCGCGAATGTCAATGTTCTTTCGCTTTCAGCGACGCCAATACCGCGGACGACGGCGATGGCGACGGAGGGCTTGCGCGATTTGTCCTTGGTTTCCACTCCGCCGGCGGGGCGGCTGCCGATACAAACTATGGTCCGCCCTTTTTCGCGCGGCGTAATCGCCGAAGCGTGCGAGCGCGAAATGCAGCGCGGCGGGCAGATATATTTTGTGCATAACGACATCGGCGGCATTGAGGACGCCGCGCTGCAACTGCGCGAATGGATTCCGCGCGCGCAAACGGCGGTCGCGCACGGGCGAATGCCGGCGGCGCGGATAGAAGAAGCGATGCGCCGTTTTTTGCGCGGCGAAGCGCACATACTTGTCTGCACGACGATAATAGAAAGCGGCTTGGACATTGCGAATGTCAACACCGTCATCGTAAACCGCGCCGACGCGATGGGCGTTTCGCGCTTGCATCAATTGCGCGGGCGGGTCGGGCGCGCTTTGCATCAGGGTTACGCGTATTTTCTCACGCCCGCATTTGGCGCGGCGACGAAAGAAGGAGCGGAGCGGCTTGCTGCCGTTCGCGATTGCGCGCAATTGGGCGGGGGGTTTTTATTGGCGATGCGCGATTTGGAAATACGCGGCGCCGGGGAAATACTCGGCGAAAGACAAAGCGGCGAAATAGCCGGAGTCGGCTGCGCGTTGTATCAGAAAATGGTGCGCGAAGCGGCGCGCGCATTGCGCGGAAAACCGGCGCAGTCGCCGGTTACCGTGGATTTGGGCGAACAGGCGCGGCTGCCGGAAAACTATGTTTATTCCGCCGGGGAAAGAATGCGGTATTACTGGCGGCTGGGCGGATGCGAATCGCAAAGGGCGGTCGGCGATGTTTTGGCCGAATGGGAGGACAGATTCGGGCGCGCGCCCGCCGCCGCGCAAATATTAATCGCAAGCCACCGCGTGCGTTTGCTTGCGGAATCGGCGGGGGCGAATTCCGTGCGCGCCGCAAGGGGAGGGAAAACTGTTATTGATTTTTCCGGCGACGAAATATGCCGCGAAAGTTTAATGCAAAAAAGCGGCGAAGAAGAATGCGAATGGTCGGGCGAAACGGTAATGCTCCCCCCTTGCGAAAGCGCATTGGCGCGCGCCGAACAAGCCGGAGATTTCTTGCGCGCGCTCGGCGAAAAAGCGGCGGCGTAAACGCCGCTATGCCGATTGTGTGCATCGGGGCGGGCTGCCGGAAAGCGGTTTTTGTGGTATAATGGCGTCAAACGCCCGGCGGCGGGATGCCCCCGCCGGGAAATTTTCTTGGAGCGGAGAAATGACGGTGATGGATTTGACAGAACTGAAAAAACAGGCGGGCCAACTTCTGTATCAGCAGAAGTGGAACGAATCGATTGCGGCGCTGACCGAAATCATTTCGGTTATGCCGAACAATCCTGAAAAAGCCGAGGTTTACAATAACCGCGGCAGCGCTTACGCCAACAAAGGCGAGCAGAAGCTTGCCATCGCCGACTACAATAAAGCGATTGAATTGGATTCCAATTACGCCATGGCGCATAGCAATCGCGGTGTTGCCTACGGCAAAAAGGGCGAACACGAACTTGCCATTGCCGATATGAGCAAGGCGATCGAGTTGAAGCCCGATGACGCCGAGGCGTGTAATAACCGTGGCGTCGCCTACAAAAACAAGGGAGATTACGACCTTGCCATCGCCGACTTGGACAAGGCGATAAAGTTGAAGCCCGATTACGCTGATGCGTATAATAATCGCGGCATTGTCCATAGCAAAAAAGGAGAGCATGACCTTGCCATCGCCGACTTGGACAAGGCGATAGAGTTGAAGCCCGACGACGCTGAGATGTATAATAACCGCGGCATTGTCCACAAAGGCAAAGGGAATTACGACTTCGCCATCGCCGATTACGACGAGGCGATAAAAATAGACCCTAAGTGCGCCAATGCGTATAACAATCGCGGGCTTGCTCGCGGCAAAAATGGCGAGTATGATCTCGCCATTGCCGATTTTGACAAAGCGATAGAAATTAATTCCGGGGACAAATCGGCGATTCACAACCGCGGGGTTGCGATGGCACTGAAAGACGCGAAGGCGGCGCGCACGGAAATTGAGGAACAATATAAGAAACAGGCAGAGTCCGACCAGAAAAAATTTGAGCAAACGCTCGAAAAATATCGGTCCGACATTTTAGGGCGGGGTGGTTACAAGCAACGCGCGAGCAGATATGACGACGCTTTCAAGCGCGTGGATGCGGATATTGCGGCCAAAACTCAGCGTCTGCAAAAGTTGGCCATTTGGATTTTTGGGACAATTGGAGGCGTTGGAGTGTTTATATGGTTGGCTGCGAAACCGACGAGCGCATTTTGGCTTTTGCCTTTTGTCACCCTCGGTGCATTGGTGCTGGCACCCTTTTGGTGGGAGATTCGGCTGCTTAACTGCGACAAAACGAAAGTGTGGGCGTTGCGCGAAGACGCTTATACGAAAGGCGTTCTCGCCACGCTGATTGATGTGGACAAAGAATCGCGAGCGGAGCGGGTTAATCGCTTTTTTGACCACCACGACCGGCGAGGGAGTGCGCAGTTAATTCTGGATTCCGAAAGCGCACGGAAGGACGACGGCGTTGCGGAACGGATGATAAATGTCATTCGCTCGGGCGATGGAAAAAAGGAGTAAATTTTTTCTTCGTCATTTCGCGCCCTTTTAAAAAAATGGAAAAATGCGGCTTCGCCGAAAGGCAATCCAACAAGCCAAAAAGGCACGGAAAAGGGCGGCGCAAGATAGCGTAGGGCAACGCCTTGTGTCGCGGTAATCTCGCGCAGTCCTGTGCCGGGATAGTCAGCCCAGCGTTTGCCGCCGCGCTGACAGGAGTATTGCCACGGTTATCACCATCGTTGCCGCCCTGTAAAAAATATTTTCTTAAATGGGAAAGAACGCCCATTTTTTGGTATACTGATGGAATGGCTTTAGGACAATGCCACGAATGCGGCGGGAAAATGAGCACCGAGGCGGCGACTTGTCCGCATTGCGGTGCGCCGGGTAAGGGCGCATCAAAATCGGAATCCGCTGTTGCGCCTGTCTCCCCTACGCCCCCGTCGCCGCCGAATAATACCGCGGCGAAATCGGACGGTGTCTACGCCACTACCCAAGCCACGGGCAAAAAGTGGAAAGGGCTGAAATTAATCGCTTTGGGGGCGATGGTGTTGGGACTGGTTATTTCTTTCAACACAGCAGGATTTTCCGGATTGGTTATTGGCGCAGTCGGGGTCGTGTTACTTATTTACGCCTCTCTGATGTCGTGGTGGCATCACGACTGAAAATTCTTGTCGTTTTTTGCGGCTATCGCCGTTTAGAGATGCTCTGAAGTCGTCAAAATCGCGCGTTTTGCCCGAAAAACACTGCCCGAAAAAGCAAAAGGGCGAAAACGGCGGACAATGGCAATTTCCGCTTTCCGGCGGCGAGAGAATTGATTGCTGGCTGGAATCTGAGCGATTGGTGGAGGTGGAGCGCAGTCGGGGTGTTGGAGTAACTGGGGTTGCCGTCTGTTGTTTCGTGGCGGGGGAATTGGCTGGATTCCCGCCTCTTAACAGGAATGCGGGAATGACGGGGGTTGTTTTGCCGGGTTTTCGCTTTTTGGTGGGGGGCGCAGGTGTGTCCAATTAAAATTCTTCGCCCATCGCCGTAAGGGTTACCGTTTGCGGGATTACCGTACACGGCAAATCGGTGCGAAACTCACCCTCCCCCGAAGGAGCAGCGCAAATTAGTGCAACGCCGAACAAGCCGGAGATTTCTTGCGCGCGCTCGGCGAAAAAGCGGCGGCATAAACGGCATTCTTCTGCGTCATTCCCGCACTCCTGTTAAAAGGCGGGAATCCAGCGAATTAAAACCATCCGCACAAATTAATTTGCTGGATTCCCGCCTCTGGAAAAAGTGCGGGAATGACGCGGTTAGGGTGCTATGGAGCCGTCCAGCCGGGTGTCGCCGGAGCGGCAGCGACTGTTGCATCGCGCCCCCGCCGATTTCAGGTAGGTGCGCGTCGCTTCCCGGTTGCGCGAATTGGCGGTATCCAGCGGAGTAAAGTTGAATTGTGCGTCCACCCGATTTATATTCGCCCCCGCTTCCACGAGAACGCGCGCCGCCGTTGTGTTGCCGCTAAACCCGGCGAGCCATAGCGGAAAATTGGAACTGCCGCCAATATCTTCCTCAATATCCGCCCCCAGCGATATCATCATCCGCAGCAAATTTTCACTCGGCGCGCTGCCGCTCCATCCGGCGACGCCGTTCCACGAAAGGCGGGCGCAGGAGCTCATAATGGAACATTCAAATGATTCCAGCGTAAGCAAAAGCGTTACAGGCGGAGTTGCCGCCGAATCGTCGTCCGCAGTTATCGTCCCCGTAACCGTCCGCGCCCCGGTCGTTACAAACAATATTATGCTGCCGCCGACTTCCGAAAAACCGCCCGGCAGCGAAAAAGTGTAATCGCTCCCGGAATCCAAATGCCCGCCGCCGATGCTCACCGAAATAGTCCCCGTGGAACCGGAAATAAACGAAGTGCCGGAAATAGTGGCGGAAACGCTAATATTGGAAAAAGCAGTAACCGCGACCGTCAAAAACATATCGGCGACGCCGGAATGCGAATCACTTGCGCGGACGGTTGTCGTAAATTGTCCCGCCGCCGCCGCGTTTGCGACAATCAAAACAGTGTCATTGACAAAAGAAAAACCGTTCGCCGCGCCCGCAAAATCCGCATTCCCCGGATTGTCTCCGCCGGAGATTGCAACAGTCCCCACCGTCTTCCCCCCGGCAACAGTCAAAAAGGAAAGCGTCGGCGTCCCCTCAAAACCGATAGTCAACTCCGGCGGATTGACAATTTCCAATGTAACCGCTGCCGTCGCAATTTGCAATTCGCCGATGAGGTTTTGCGCGCTCGCAGTCGCCGTCACCGAAACCGTTATCGGCAAATGCGGATTAACCGAAAAACGCAATTCGCCGTCATCAGTGTCAATCGCAAATGTCGGCGATGCGGGCGCATTAAACAAACCGTAATGAATGCCAGTCCCGCCGCCCGCCGCGAATTGCGCAAGCGGATTGTAATCCGTATGCGTCGTTACCGTCAAAACATCGCTGTGCGGCGGCGATAACGCAATCCCCGTCACCAGCGTAACAAAAACCGTCAACGAAACCCCGTCGGTATTGTCGTGCGAATCATTTGCCGTAACCGTTACCGTGAATACCGATGCATTTCCCGCATCAGTAAAAAACAAAAGCCCGTTTGCGTTCAGATTAAATCCGCCCGCCGGAGTGCCGAGTATCGCCGTAGTGCGAACGCCGTAACCGCCGCCGACGGCGACATTGCCGACGGTCGCATTGTCCCCCGTCGTAAGAAAAACAAAACTCCCCGCCGACGCAAAACCGATTCCCAAATCGGCGAGTATTGCCCTCGCGTTGCCGACAGCGGATATCGTAAACGGCGCGCTCGCCCCGACAACCGAAACAGTCCCTTCGTGCAATGTCATAGTCGTGCCGCCGCCGCCGACACCCCACGAAAAACGCGTTCCCAAAAGTCGCAAAGTAACGCCGGGCATTATCACCGTTTGCAGTCGGTTATTTCCAAAGCGTTCAAACTCGCCGCCGCCGCCGCTCACCGAAAGAATGCGCGCAGTTTGCAAAATGGCGACGGTGCTGTTTGCGTTTAATGTCAGATTCCATCCCCCCGCCTGTTGCCGGAAAAACGCCTCGTTGCCGGTTGTGCCCGTTGTTATGTTTACATCGGAAGTCATTGCGAACGCATAGTTGACGGTGTTTGCCGCCCGCGCGAATGTCGTTGCCGTCACCGCGCTGCTTATGCCGACCGCCAAACCCGAAGAAACCAAAACCGCCGCGAATTGCGAACCACCAACACCGGCGCGGGAGATGCGCTGCGAATATTCCCGGCGCGCTGAATCATAAAAATGCAAGCGCGGATTAAAACTCCCCGCCTTTTCCGCGCCCG
>JAHRAH010000134.1 GCA_020027345.1 Gammaproteobacteria bacterium
CGTGACCGATTGACTATACCCCCCGCCGCTTGCGGGGGGGGTCGGAGTTTGTCGTCCCCATCGCCAGATGGGGACGGCAAACTCCGGGGGGGTGGAATGCGCCCTTGAAAAAACGATTAACCCCAACGGCAACGGACACCATCCCCGGAGAATCTCCCGCAAGCAACGGGGGATATGGTAATTCGCCGAATTCCCGCCTTTTAACAGAAGTGCGGAAATGACGCAAGCAAACGCCGCCGCCGTTGTATAATGCGCGGGATATGTCCGCTGGCAGGGATTCCCGGTTGAGTTTTGAACAGGCGCTGCGGCAGTTGGAGCAGATAACCGCCGAGATTGAAGACGGCACCCTGCCGCTGGAGGAAGTCGTCGCCGCCTACAAGCGGGGCGTCAAACTGCTCGCGCACTGCCGCCAGAAACTGGAAACCGCGCGCGAAGCCGTGGAAACCCTTTCCGCCGAAGCGCCGGCAAACGGCAAAAACGGCTGACCCCGCCTGCGCCATCGGCGATGACGCCGAACTTTGAAGAGTGGCTGCAAGCGGCGGCGGCGCGCGTCAACGCCCGCCTCGCCGAAGCCGCCGAAAGCGCCGCCGCATTCCCGCCGCTGGCAAAAGCCGTCCAACACGCCCTCCTCGGCGGCGGGAAAAGATTGCGCCCGGCGATGCTCATCGCCGTCGCCGAAACTCCGGCGACGGTTGCGGCGGACGATGCGGCAAAAGCGCCGCCGCAACAGTCCCCGTCCCCCGCATTGGAAGCGGCGTGCGCGCTGGAAAGTTTGCATTGTTATTCGCTCATTCACGACGACCTGCCGTGCATGGACGCCGCCGATTTCCGCCGCGGGAAGCCGTCGTGCCACAAAGCGCACGGCGAGGCGATGGCGCTGCTGGCCGGCGATTGTTTGCAGGCGCTCGCTTTTCAACTTCTGGCGCAAAGCGGGCTGCCGGCGGCGGCTTGCGATTTTCTGGCGCAAGCGGCCGGCGGGCGCGGGATTGTCGGCGGGCAGGCGCAAGACATCGCCGCCGAGCCGCAAACCGAAAACGAATTCTCCGCGCTTTACGAAGAAAAAACCGCCGCGCTTTTTGTTTGCGCCGCAAGATTGGGCTTGCTCTGCCGCGGCGAAAAAGAAACGGCGCGCTTGGATTCCTTCGCGCAAAACTTCGGCGCGCTTTTCCAAATCGCAAACGACATCGCCGGAGAAAACGAAGACCGCGCCGCGGGAAAAAGAACAGCGGTAACCGTCCTCGGCAAAGAGCGCGCAAAAAAACTCGCGCGGCAAAAACAAAAACAAGCGGCGGCGCAATTAAACGGCGCCGCATTTCCCCTCGCCGCGATGCTGGATTTTGCCGCCGCGGAAACGATGCGATGATACTGCGCGCCGCAAGAAAATGGCTGCGCAGGCGCAAGGCAAAAGAGCCGCGCCGCCTGCCGGCAAAAGAGCACGGCATCCGCCCGGAGGACATCGGCAAAAACGCCCTCACCGCGGTGCAAAAACTCGCGCGCCACGGTTACACCGCATACATAGTCGGCGGCGCGGTGCGCGATTTGTTGCTCGGCATCGCGCCGAAGGATTTTGACCTCGCCACCGACGCGACGCCCGCGCAGGTGCGGCGGCTCTTTCGCAATTCGCGCACAATCGGGCGGCGCTTTCGCCTGATACATTTGTATTTCGGCGGCGGGCAAATTATAGAAGTCGCGACATTCCGCGACGAAGCCGACGAAAGCGCGCGCGAAGAAAGCGGCCGCATTTTGCGCGACAACCGATTCGGCGACGCCGAAGCCGACGCGCGCAGACGCGACTTTACGGCGAACGCGCTTTTTTACGACCCCGATTCCGGCGAGGTTTTGGATTATATCGGCGGCGTTGAAGACATCCGCCGCCGCCGCCTGCGCATTATCGGCGACGGCGAAGAGCGCATCCGCGAAGACCCCGTGCGAATGCTGCGCGCGCTCCGCCTTGCCGCAAAAACCCGACTCGCCATAGCCCCCGCCGACGCGCGCCTTTTCGCCGCCCGCGCCGAACTCCTCGCCGACATTTCCCCGGCGCGCCTGCTGGACGAATTTATAAAAATAGCCCGCTCCGGATGCTGCGCCGTCATACTTCGCAACTGGCACAAGCACCGCATTGCCGAATGCATTTTTCCGCAGATTGCGCCGCCTTCCGCTTTTTGCGAACGCGCATGCGCAGAGGCCGACAAGCGCGCCGGGCGCGGAAAAGCGGTTTCCGTTTCCTTCGTCGCCGCCGCCATTTACTGGGACGACATCGGCGAAAAATGGCGCGACGAAATGGAAAAAGGCGCGCGCCCCGTGCGCGCGATGGAAAACGCGCTCGGCAAATTGGATTTTCTCAACAACCGCGTTCTTTCGCGCCGCGTCGCCGCGCGCATGACCGATTTGTATTTTCTCCTCGCGCGAATGAAAATATCCCCGCCCGGCGGGCGCGCAAGATGCGAGCGCATCTCCGGCAATTCGCTTTTTTCGCGCGCCCTCGCCTTCGCCGAACTGGAAGACGACCTGCGCCCGCTCGCCGAATGGTGGCAGGCATATGCGGAAAAACCAGAACGCGAAAAAACGCAAACGCTTTCCGCCGCCGGCAGAAAACGCCGCCGCCGCCCGGCGAAAACAACCGGCGAGCCGCGGCAATAACGGTGACGACCGCCTTTCTCGGCCTCGGCGCAAACCTCGGCCGCCCGCAAAAACAATTGCGACTTGCGCTGCGCGCGCTGCAAAAAATACCGGGCGCAAAACTTTCCGCCGCTTCGCCCTTGTATTTTTCCGCGCCGCAAAAATGCCCCGGCGGCCAGCCGCAATACTGCAACGCCGCCGCCGCCTTGCAAACCTTTCTGCCGCCGCAAAGATTGCACGCGCGCCTGCAAAAAACCGAGCGCAGTTTGCGCCGCAAATTCGGCGGGCGCAAAAAAAGGCGCAACACCGCGCGGCATCTGGATATTGACTATCTGTTTCACGGCTGCGCGCGACTGCTGCGCGGGGAAGTTTTAACCCTCCCGCATCCGCGCGTTTGCGAGCGCGCTTTTGTTTTGCGCCCGCTCGCCGACATTGCCGGAAACGATTTTCGCAAACTGCGCCGTCCCTCCCGCGCTTTGCGCTGCGCCCGCGCTTTGCGCGAATGCAAAAGCGGGGGACTGCGCCGTGCATAGTTTTCCCGTCATTCTCGCGCTGGAATCCGGCGGCGATGTTTTTTCCGCCGCGCTTGCGCTTCGCAACGGTGAAATACTGCTGCGCGAAAATACAAACGGCGATTTTTCCGAAATCGCTTTGCCGACCGTCGCCGCATTGCTCGCCGAAGGCAAAATGCAATTGCGCGATTGCGACGCATTCGCTTTTTCCGCCGGACCGGGAAAGTTTTCCGGTTTGCGAATGTCCTGCGCCTTTTGCCAGTCCTTCGGCTTCGCCCTCGGCAAACCCCTCGTCGCCGTGCCTTCCCTCGCCGCCCTCGCCGAAGAGCAAACACCGGCGGAAACAGTCGCCGAAAATACAAAAACGATTACAATGCTCCCCGCGCACCGCGGATTTGTTTGCGCCGCCGAATGCGAAATGCAAAACGGAATCTGGCGCGCAACCCCGCCAAAAATACTAAACGCAAACGATAAAACAGTCCCCGCAAAAACGACAGCAACAGTCACACGCCCGTCCGCCAACGCCGTAGCCCGCCTCGCCCGCGCAATGTTCGCCAAAGGCGAAACCGTCCCCCACAACAAATGCGCCCCCATATACGCAAGAAAAAAAATAGCCCAAACACAAAAAGAACGCGAAAAAAAAACCCGCCCTCCCCGTCATTCCTGCGAAAGCAGGAATCCATACAATCGCGCGTAAGCCGCCAAATCCCGCCCGCCCCGAAAATCCGCGAAAAATCCAATGACCGTATGAATTCCTGCTTTCGCAGGAATGACGATTGCTCAGCCGGGCAAACGGTATTTCCCGGTCAGGAATTTATCCGCCGCGCGCGCGCAGCGGCGGCCTTCGCGTATTGCCCAAACGACCAGCGACTGCCCGCGGCGCATATCGCCGGCGGCGAATACTTTTTTTTCCGACGACAGATAGTTTTCCTCGTCCGCCAAAACATTCCCGCGCGAATCCAGAGCGACGCCGAGTTCTTCCAGCATTCCCGCGCGCGCGGGCGAAACATAGCCCATCGCCAGCAAAACCAAATCCGCCGGCAAATCAAAAGCCGAATCTTTAACTTCGCGCATTTGCGGTTTGCCGCCGTTGTTTTCCCATTCCAAACGCGCGACGCGCAGCGCGCGCACCCGTCCGTCGCCGTCGCCGATAAATTCTTTTGTCGCGACGCTCCATTCGCGCCCGCATCCTTCTTCGTGCGAGGACGATGTGCGCAGTTTCAGCGGCCAATCGGGCCAAACGAGTTCTTTGTTTTCTTCTTCCGGCGGGCGCGGCAGCAATTCCAATTGCGTAACCGAAGCCGCGCCCTGCCGCAGGGAAGTGCCGATGCAGTCCGAGCCGGTGTCGCCGCCGCCGATGACGACGACATTTTTTCCGCTTGCGAGAATGTCGCGCGCCGCAACCGGCAACCCCGCCTGCCGACGGTTTTGCTGCGGCAGAAACTCCATCGCAAAATGCACTCCGTCCAGTTCGCGCCCCGGCGAAGGCAAATCGCGCGGCCTTTCGCAACCGCCGGCAAGAACAACCGCGTCCGCTTCGTCAATCAATTTTTGCGCCGGAAAATCCGCGCCGCCGACGCAAACACCATTGCGAAAAACAACGCCTTCTTCTTCCATTTGCGCGACGCGCCGGTCTATCGGCGTTTTTTCCATTTTGAAATCGGGTATGCCAAAACGCAGCAGCCCGCCGGCAAGTTCGTTTTTTTCATACACTGTCACATTATGCCCCGCGCGCGCGAGTTGCTGCGCGCAAGCGAGCCCGGCGGGCCCCGAACCGACGACGGCGATATGCATTCCCGTTTTTTTCTTCGGCGGTTGCGGCGCGATCCATCCTTCGTTCCAGCCGCGGTCGGCTATCGTGCGTTCAATGGATTTAATGGTCACCGCGTCGTCGTTGATATTAAGAGTGCAGGCGGCCTCGCACGGCGCCGGGCAAACGCGCCCGGTAAATTCCGGAAAGTTGTTTGTGGAATGCAAAACATCCAGCGCCCGCCGCCAGTCGCCGAGATAGGCGAGGTCGTTCCAATCCGGTATGCAGTTGTTGACCGGGCAGCCGCTTTGGCAAAACGGTATCCCGCAATCCATGCAGCGCGCCGCCTGCAGCGCGACTTCGCCCGCTTCCGGATGCAGCGCGAATTCGCGGTAGTGCCGCACGCGCTCCGCCGCATGCTCGCCGCCTTCCGTCCGCCGCGCGATTTCCAAAAAGCCCGTTGTTTTTCCCATCGCCGTATTTTAATACGCCGCGCCCGCCGTGTTACAATTTTCCGCAATGCGCGATTTTTCGGATAACATAATTCTTTACCCCCCGCCGCGCAGCGGGGGGGGGTCGGAGTTTGCCGTCCCCATCGGCAGATGGGGACGGCAAACTCCGGGGGGGTGGAATGCGTCCGCAAAATAACGGCTGCCGTTGACTGTTACGGACGCCCCCCACCCCCCCGGAGCATTCCCCGACGACTTCGTCGCCGGGGAATTCTCCGACCCCCCCCGCAAGCGGCGGGGGGTATAGTTAAGCCGCGCCCCGCGCTGGTTCTGGCTTCCGTTTCGCCTCATCGCAAACGGCTGCTGCGGCGGCTGCGCGTTCCTTTTGTTTGCGCCGCGCCGCTTTGCGACGAAGCGCAGATACCGGGCGAACCCTGCGCCGCCCGCGCCCTCCGCCTCGCCGAAGAAAAAACCCGGTCCGTCGCAAAAAAGCGCCCCGCCGCAACAGTCCTCGGCGGCGACCAAACCGTCAGCGGCGAAGGAATCATTTTTGACAAACCCGGCGACCGCAAGCGCGCAATCGCGCAACTGCAAATGATGAGCGGAAAAACACTGACATTCCACACCGCCCTCGCAATATCTTCCGGCGGGACATTGCAATCCGCGCTGACAACCCACCGCGCAAAAATGCGCGCGCTGACAAAAGCGGAAATCGCCCGTTATGTCGCCGCCGAACCTTCTTTTAATTGCGCCGGCGGCGCGCAACTGGAAGGACTCGGAATCTCCCTGATGCAATCCATAGAAGGCGGCGACCCGACCGCGCTAACCGGAATGCCCCTAATCACCGTCGCCCAATTCCTCCGCGCCCGCGGTTTTTTAATTCC